>NZ_JBKFBO010000116.1:0-44203 GCF_053346215.1 Methylobacterium sp. A49B | reverse complement strand
AGCGAGACCAGATCCTTGAGGCGGCCCGTCTGGGTCTTGCGGCGCAGGTTGAGCCGGTGGGTCTCGACGGTGCGCACGCTCAGCGCCAGCCGCCGGGCGACCTCCTTGTTGCTGAAGCCGGAGCTGAGGAAGCGCAGCACCTCGGCCTCGCGGGGCGTGAGGCCCAGGCTGTCGGCCGCCTCGCTCGCCGCCGCATCGGGCTGCTCCGGCGGTGTCAGGCAGTCCGAGCCCTCCGCGAGCGCCAGCAGCGCGGCGCCGAGTTCCCGGGGCGACTTCGAGCGCGCCACGAACGCGTCGACGCCCGCAGCCAGCAGCGCGCGCAGGTCATCCGCCGCGAGCGCGCCGAAGGCCACCAGCGTGCGCAGGTTGGGCTGACGCTCCTTCAGGCCGACGATGCGGGCGATCCCGTCGGCAAGCCGGATCTCGTCGAGGAAGATCAGCGCGACGGTCGTGTCGGTGTTCGCCCGATCCAGATCCGCCTCGCCGATCGTGTGGAGCTCGGGCATGTGCTCCAGTGTCGCGCGAACAGTCGCGCTCAGGTCCTGCGGTTCATCAAGGATCAGGACGCCAACGGCCGTACTCATGACCTCGCACCTCTCTCTCCCGGCTTGATACAAATGGCCGGGCTCGGGTACGTAGTTTCAATTCTTATTCCAGATTTTTCGCGCCGATATTGATCAAAAATGTACCTTTCAGCGCAAGGTAAATACCTGTGGCGCACAAGATTGTCTCAATCTGGAACGCCCAGTTTCGAGGGGCGCGCTGAATCAACTTTCCCAGCGAATGACTGTCTGCCCAAGCTGCCACGTACCCAGGTGAAACGCATCGTCAGGTGCGCGGTCGCGACAGCGGCGCTCCGAAGTCGCCCTTCTCGCGTCCTCCCGACCGCGCTTGATGCGGCGATCCGATCGGCGATGCGGAGGCGGGCCGCCAGTTCGCGCGCAGGGCGCAGGCTCCGCGCCCTCTCGATCCCGAACCCGGCGAGCAGGCCGCGGATCATGGTCACCAGCTGCGTGCGTTGCTTGGCCAGCCGGTCGCGCGTCCGGGACGCGTACCGTATGACATCATGGCACCGTCTTTAACGCAAAGCTCATTCTGGAAGATGGACGGCAATCTCTGTTGTCGTGCTGACGGAGCTCTGCGCTTTCTTTGGACGCCGATGTGATCCTGAGCCCGCGCAGCAGGGATCCGCGCATTTGCCCCCCATCCGGCAACAGCACCTGAGAGAAAATCTCTCGGCAGCATTGCACCTTGCAAATCAAGGCACAGCAATATCGGAGACTCTGTCAGAGATCGGCCGGGGCTGCCAGATATGGCTCAGCTCTGACGACTGGCATTGAGGTCGCCAGCGGGCCGTCTGCCTGAGCCGGGTTTGCACCGGTCCGCCTCTGCGCTGAAACGCACGGAAGCGGACCTCGCTGTGTCGGTCAGATGTTTACAGTCATAAAAGATGATATCGAACACGATAGAGTCTGGTGGAGTGCAAATTTCCAGATATGCGCCCGTTTTATCTTCACAGGATATTTACTGTGAAGGCAATGACGTCTATATTAAAATATCAAATTTGATATCGAACTTTGGACTATTCATGTATTTGATTCGGCAGCTCATTTGATTTGACAGCCAATTTTTGTACATTTGCGATGCACATGTGGATAGCGGAAAGCAAGCCGACCCCGAAGAGGCTTGCTGTAGAATCATCCGTTTCGATCGTTTCGACAGCAGCGCGGAGTTTTTCCGCTAATACCATCAAGTCTTGGGCTCCCGCGTGAATGTGTGGCAGCCGCGATCCAAGATCGATTCCACCGTCATGCGCTTGGCTCAGGCCCAACGCGAGGCGGCACATATGTGCTCCGTCGCGGCGCGCCGTAGGGAAGATGCTCACGTTCGACATCAGTCTTTGCCCCTCGATCAAGCGGCCATGCTGTGGGAGGCATCCCGTACTTGTTGGGATGCACTCGCGATCTCTCGTGTGGCGATCGCGATGACGCTCACACCTTGGCTGATCTCTGTCACGGCGGCCGTCATCGCGTGCATGCTGGCCGACATCTCCTGCGCGACCGCGGCTTGCTGCTCGACCGAGGCCGAGATCGCGCTCGAGATCGCATTGACCTCGCCGATCGTCTCGCCAATGCCCGAGATCGCAGCGGCGGCCTCGGTCGCGGCGGCCTGGGTCTGTCGGATCTGAGCGCTGATGTTGTCGGTCGCTTTCGCGGTCTGGGCTGCCAACTCCTTGACCTCGGCAGCCACGACCGCAAACCCTTTGCCGGCTTCCCCAGCCCGCGCCGCCTCGATGGTCGCGTTCAAGGCGAGCAGGTTCGTTTGGCTGGCGATGCCGTTGATCATATCCACCACCTCGCCGATGCGCTGGGCCGCGGCCGCGAGGCCGCCGACGACGATCGAGGTCGCTTCCGACTGATCGACGGCGCGCCGCGTTACGGCGAGGGCGCGCCCCACCTGCTGGCTGATTTCACGAACCGACGCCGCCAGTTCCTCGGCACCGGCCGCGACATTCTGCGCGTTGCCGGCCGCCTGCTCGGAAGCGCTGGCCGCGCCAACCGCCTGCTCTGACGCCTTTGAGACAGATGCGGCGATCCCGTCGAGGTCGGTGTCGACCGCCTTCTGAAGGCGATCCCGCTCAAGGCGCTTGTGGGCTGCCGCTGTGATGTCGGTGGCAAACTTCACGACCTTAACCAGCTTGCCTGACGCATCAGCGACAGGGTTGTAAGTCGCTTGGATGTAGACGACGCGTCCGCCCCTCCCGACTCGTTTGTACTCGGCCTGTTGGAACTCTCCTTGACGCAGGCTGCTCCAGAACCGATCGTATTCCGGGCCAAGCTCAGCCGGATCTACGAACACACGATGCTGTCTTCCTCTGATTTCGTCGAGAGTGTAGCCGACCAGAGCTAGAAAATTTGGGTTGGCGGTGATGACGGTGCCGTCGAGATTGAACTCGATGATGCCCTGCGATCGGTCAAGCGCACGCAATTTGCCTTCACAATCGGCATTCCACAGCTTCTGCTTGGTGATATCGTGCGCGAATTTGATGACGCCGTAAGGTTTGCCGTTGCGGCCGATCAGCGGTGAGTAGCTCGCTTGGATCCACACTTGGCGGCCGTCCTTGCCGATCCGCTTGTACTCCGCTGTCTGAAACTCTCCCCGCCGCAGTGTGGCCCAGAACTGTTCATAGGCTGATCCCTGTTCTGCGGGATCTACGAATGTTCGATGGTGTTTACCTTTAATCTCATCGAGCTTGTAACCCAGCGCATTCAAGAAATTGTCATTTGCCCATCTCACCGTGCCATCGAGCGCAAATTCAATCACAGCCTGCGAAGCGTAGGCTGCATTCAACTTCGCATCGTTTTTGCGATAGGCGAACATCAGATTTTCCTCGATCCTATAAGTGCTCAAAAGGCCGGTTTTAGTTGTACTCGATCGTATTTTGCTAGATTCTTGATTGCGCGACCGGTGCGCATTCACGGCGCCGAGAATTTGTGACGGGATTTGTATCAAACCGCACACATGGAGGTCCGGCTTGAGAGATGTGGAAGAAAACCTGCCATGCCGTGAGGCATGTGCCGCCGCCTATGCCGGCCCACCGATCAGGCCGGAGCTTTGCCAAGACCGACGTGGTGAGCGCATCAGGAGCTTCAGCCCGTGGGATTTCCGCCGGCATGCCGACTGATGCACGACGACACCGGGTCGAGGGTTCGCCGGATGGCCGGACAGTAACTGCTTTTGGAACACGCCGATGGCTGTCCTGCGGACGACCCGGTTCGGTTGCGGCAAGCTGCTCAGGCTGGAAACTGGTCGATCCGCCCTCATGCGGCGATACAAGAGCGTGGACGCCGCCATCTCGTCCGATCGAAATTTGTCGCAGTCCGTCGGAGAGTGGTCCTGCGGGAAGTCTGATGGCTTGGAACAACGGCGCTGATCTATCCTACAAGTCGCGCTGAATGATCAGTCCGTACCACCTTGGCCAAGCTACGTCTCATACCTTGAGGATCGATGATAAGCTTGAACCAAACCGGAGTTCGTGGACGTACCACGCCACTCTGACGCCCGGCTGGATCCATTGCTACCACCTCGGTGAGAACACTTTCTCGATCGGAGGCCGCTCGCACGCGCAGCTGTGCATCCACGCGCCGAACCCTGGTGCGGGCTGGACTTGCACCGCAAAAGTGAAGCGCTCTCTTCCTGGAGGAGGGTCCCGATGGCAGACCGGAGGCGGATATGGCCGCTGAGCTCGAGCGCCTGCGACGCGAGCACGCGGTGCTGCGCCAGGAGCGGGAGATCCTGAAGCGGGCGACGGCCTTTTTCGGCCCGAGGAGGGACGTCGATGAGGTTCCGCCTCGTCGAGGCGGACAAGAACGACTTCCCGGTCGCGCGCCTGTGCAAGGTTCTCGACGTCAATCCGAGCGGCGCCTTCGCCTCGAAGAAGCGTCCGGCCTCGATGCGGCAGCGCGAGGATCTCGTCCTGCTCGCCCATGTCCGGCGCGCTGGCCGGTTACATCGATGGCTTTCACAATCCCCGACGCCGTCACGCGGCGCTCGGCTTCACCAGCCCCACCCAGTTCGAAAGGGGCATCGCTCCCCAAACTGCTCTCACTCAACCGAAGCTAGTCCAAGCTGAAGCTAGTCCAAGCACGACCTGCTCCTCGTCTTCGGTCTGGGCTGATCCTCTCAAACAGCCTGGCCCAAAGCTAGCCGGCCAAGCGCCAGCTATTCGCCGCACGATCAGGAACCGGGCGGCGTGCCGCGGAGGCTGATCGTCGCGGCTTGCGGGCGATCGGCCTTCCGCCCGCCATCCGGTGCACGACGCTGGGCGTGCAGCCCCGGCTTCTCGTTGTCATGCGCTGTCCGACGTCATGCATTGTTCGACGCCGGACCGGCATCGGCTTCCGCGGAGAGCGTTCTCGCCTAGCCCGTCTGGTCCCGCCGGGTCAGCTGTTTGACCAAGGCGGCCAGCTTCTCCTCGGCCGCCTTCAGCGCGACCCGCGAACTGTGTCCGGGCGGCGTACCGTCAGCGGCCGCGCGCAGTCTCGCGATGATGCCCTGGGTTTCCTCGACCTCGGCATCGAGCGCCGCGCGCTCACCAGATCGGTCTCCAGCCATGTCGGTCCTCCTGGACTTGCACGCCCTCGCGCAAGCCAGGGCAGCGGCCCACTGAGTTAGGCCATCCGCCCCGCGAGACGAGCCTCACGCGGCGTATCCCCGGCCGCTTCAATCGCGCCGCGCTTCGGCACTGGCGCGTGCGAGCACGGCCCGGAGCGCCGCGCGGCCCTCCACCGCGAACCAGGCGCGCAGCATGCCGCTGGTCTCGGGTCGGTCGCTCGGCCGCTCGCGGAACAGGTCCGCGTAGCGGGCCAACTCGCGCTCGACGAACATGTCGAGGTAAGCGGAGCCCTTCGCCTTCGCGAGGTCGACGAGGGCGTCCTCAAGGACACGCTCCATCATCTCCCCGACCATGGCCGAGACGTAGACCGCTTCCGCGCTGCCCTGCTCCAGATCCTGCAATCGACCCTCGATGACCGCGACGGCTGCCCCTCGGCTGCGTCACCGTCCTATGCGCCACCGCAGGTCCGACGCAAGGCGCGCCGCAACGCCCGCGGACGCCGCAGCAGCCGGCAGGGTGCCGCCGGACGCGCAGGCGGGACAGGAAGACCCGCCCGGTCCACGTCAAGGAGGTCCACGTCCAGGACGGCCGTTCGCCGCTGCGGGGCGCCGTGATGCCTCAGGAGGCCCGGTTCAGGCGGGCTGGCGTCTGCGCCTGCGCCGCAGAACGACGACCGTGAAGCCCGCCAGGAGCAGGCCGAGGCCGGCATTCAGCTCAGGCGTCGGCGCGCCACCGGACCCGCTCCCCCAACTTGGCTCCGCCGCGCTCATGGATCCGAAGCCGAGAAGGGTGTCGCCGGACCGACCGCCCGAGCCGGCGAAGGCCGAGCTCTTGCCCTGGCCGCCGCCGCCGGCCGCGGAAGCTTCAGATGTGCGGACCCCACTCGTCGAGACGGCGGCGAGGCTCACGTGCAGATCGCCCACGGACGGACGGCCGGCCTGATCGTTCGTGACAGCATTGCCGCTTCCACCCGCGACCGGGCCGCATAAACAGCGACCGATCTCAGTAAAAAAGCATATTCCTACGTAGTTCATGGCCGATGCTCAAATTATTGGTCATGTATCGACTCATTACAGAAAACGTTCCCATCGCAACATCGGGTTGCGGTGGACGACCGTGAATCACAGTAAAAACTGCGTTTAAGCTTAGCGCGATCGCGCATCCCGCGATTGCGACCGTGTCCGGCGCGGGATTCCGATGACGTCTGGGCACGGCTCCAGGCCTCTGTAGACGCGCGCCCTTGCGCCGAACCGGCGTCCACGTCGATGGAGAGTGCTCTAATGCGCCGGTCCACGCGCGGACGGGCGCCAGCTCATCCCGTAATCCGGGCGGGCGTCGGCCTGCGAGATGGCCGAGCCGTCCGCATCGAGCCGCGTGAGTCCGCCGATTAGCGCCAGCATCCCGAGCCCGATCGCCACCGAGGCCAGGAGCACCGTGGCTTGGTCCGCGCGCCGGCCAGTCCGGGCGATCGCGAAGGCGCCCAGCGTGAACACGAGTGCGGTGGCAGAAGCCAGCTTGAGAGCGTCGAGCATCGGCGCGCCTCCCGGGGAAGCCATGCGCGGATGACGGGTCCTGCGCAAGGCAGCTCTCACGCCTGACTGGTCGACCCGGTCAAGCGCGCCGTGCTCGGGGGCCGCATGCTCCACGGCCATGGCTGCGGCAGAGCCTTCGGTCGAATGTCCCGGTAAGCCGTCCTCCCGCCCGCGGCCGGTTCTCGGCGCGATGACGGGTTCCGATCCAGCGCGTCAGGACATCCGGACACCGACCATGAGACAGCTCCTCGCGTTCACGTCGGCCATGATCGTGTGTGCCGGTGCCGCTCTGGCTCAGACCGATCCGCCGGACCGGGATTGCAGCCACGATCCCGAGACGACGGGCTCGCTCTCCCTCGACCCGCGCAGCCTGCACCTCCCGGCCGCGAGGCCCGGAAGGGTCGAGGTGACCCCTCCCGAGGACAGCTGGCAGGAGGAGGCCCGTGAGAATGCCGAGCAGCGCAGGCGCGATCTTCTCGCCTGCGGTGTGGATTGAGGGAGGCTCGCCGCTGCACTCGCCGCTGCGGCCTGCCGGCCGGCCGCGGGGTTGGACCTCGATCCCGCGCGGCTCAGCCGATCGCCCAGAGCAGCGGCAAGGCTCCGATCAGGAACAGGGCGGACGAGAGGAGGACGGCGGCACTCTCGCGGTGCCGGAGGAGAAGAGCGTGGGGGAACGCGAGCATGACGCAAGCCGGATCGACGGTGGGCGCCGGAAGGAACGCTCCCGAATCGTGACCGAACGGGGGCGTCCGGCGGCCTCCGCGGGCGATCCGCGGAGGCTGTCGCTTCCCGGTGACAGGTGGCGTCCCGGGCCGGGAGACGGATCGCGGCGGGAGGGCCGGCCCCGCGGGCCGGCCCTGCGACCGGTCCGCGACCTCAGGCGAACATGTCGGGCTGGGTCTCGGCGATGTGGCTGTACAGCGTCTGGAAGTGCAGCCAGCCGATATAGTCGCTGCCCACGTGCTCGCGGCTGTAGCGGGCGGTCTTCTCCGAGAGGAGCTGCGGCTTGATGCCGGTCGACTCGACCAGGAGTTGCTGCTGGCAGGCCCGCTCCAGGGCGATGAACCAGAAGGCCGCGTCGTCGATGCTGTGCTGCGAGCAGGTCAGCAGGCCGTGGTTCTGGTGCAGCACGCCGCGGTTGCGGCCGATCTGCTGGGCGACCGAGAGGCCGCTCTCCTTCTCCACCGCCACGGCGCCCGCCGAGGCGCCGATCACCGCGTGGCTGTTGTAGAAGGCCGCCGCGTCCTGGCTGATCATCTCGAGCGGCCGGCCGGTGGCGCACCACGCGGTGCCGTAGGTGGTGTGGGCGTGGCACATGGCCATCACCTCCGGGTACTCCTCGTGCACGGCGGCGTGCAGCACGAAGCCCGCGCGGTTGATGGCGTGGCGCCCCTCGACCACCCGGCCCTTGTGGTCGGCCAGGATCAGGTTCGACATCCGCACCTGCGAGAAGTGCACGCACATCGGGTTGGTCCAGTACAGCTCCGGACGCTCCGGGTCGCGGATCGTCAGGTGCCCGGCGAAGCCGTAGTCGAAGCCGTGCATCGCGAAGGCGCGGCAGGCGGCCACGAGGTGCTTCTTGCGGTAGTCGCGCTCCTCGGCGTGGTTGGCGAATTCGGGGATCTCCGGGAAGATCAGGCCGGCCTGCTCGGGCTGGTAGATCGAGGTCCGCTTGCGGCCGGCATCGTCGTTCGGCAGGTCGAGGGCGGCGGTCTCGTCGTGGGAATGATCGTCGAGCATGGCGTGTCCTTTCGTCGGGTGAGAGGGGATGGGTGAGGGGGCGTCAGCGGTTGACGAGGCGCTTGGGCACCGTCAGCGCCAAGAGGCTGCCCAGGGCGAGGCACGCGGCGAGGGTGTAGACGCCGAGGCTCGTGGACTTGGTGGTGTCGATGATCCAGCCGATCAGGTAGGGGCTCACGAAGCCCGCGAGGTTGCCGACCGAGTTGATCACCGCGATGCCGGTGGCGGCGGCCGCCCCCGCCAGGATGGCGGTCGGCAGGCACCAGAACTGAGCGAGCGTCACCAGCACGCCGATGGTCGCCACGGTGAGCGCCGCCTCGGCGACGATCAGGTCCGTGCTGAACCGGATGCTGACCAGCCAGCCCACCACCCCGACGAGGCCCGGCACCGTGATGTGCCAGCGCCGCTCCCGGGCCGCGTCGGACAGGCGCCCGACCGTGACCATCGCCACCGCGGCGGCGCCGTAGGGCAGCATCGTCAGGAGGCCGATCTGCAGCGGGTCGGAGACGCCCGCGCCCTTGATCAGGGTCGGCAGCCAGAAGCCGACGCCGTAGAGACCCATGATGAAGAAGAAGTAGATCCCGCAGAGCAGCCAGACCCAGCCGCTGGTGAAGCCGTCGCGGAAGCGGTGGGCGGTGACGGTGGCGCCGTCGGCCGCGATGTTGCGGGCGAGCAGCGCCTTCTCGTCGGCGCTCAGCCACTTGGCCTTCTGGATGCCGTCGTCGAGGTAGGCCAGCACGCAGAAGCCCAGCACGAAGGACGGCAGCGCCTCGATCAGGAACAGCCACTGCCAGCCGGCGAGCCCGCCCATGCCGGCGAAGGCGTTCATGATCCAGCCGGAGACCGGGCCGCCGACGAGGCCGGCGACCGGGATGCCGGTCATGAACAGCGCGATGATGCCGCCCCTGCGCTCGGACGGATACCAGTAGGTCAGGTACAGGATGACGCCCGGGAACAGCCCGGCCTCGGCGAGGCCCAGCAGGAAGCGCAGGACGTAGAACCACGTCGGCGAGGTCACGAACATCATGGCCGCCGAGATCACGGCCCAGCTGACCATCACCCGGGCGATCCAGATCCGGGCGCCGACCTTGTGGAGGATCATGTTGCTCGGCACCTCGAACAGGAAGTAGCCGATGAAGAAGATCCCGGCGCCCAGCCCGTAGATCGTCTCGCTGAACTTGAGATCGCTCAGCATCTGCAGCTTGGCGAAGCCGACATTGACGCGGTCGAGATAGGCCGCGACGTAGCAGGCGAACAGGAACGGCACGAGGCGCCATGTGACCTTGCGGTAGACCCGCGTCGTCTCGTCGATACTGGGCTCGACGAGGGTCATGACCCCCTGTGCCATCCGGATGTCTCCCTAGACTTATCGTTCCGCAACCGTCTGCGCGGCGCGGGCGGCACTATCGTGCGCCGTCGATTCGTTGACAAACGACGATTTTTCACGCTTTTCGTGAATTCAATTCATGGATTGTCGCATGCGGCGGATCCCGAGCTTCCCCGCCCTGCGGGCCTTCGAATCCGCGGCCCGGCTCGGCAGCTTCGCCCGGGCAAGCGCGGAGCTGCACCTCACGCCCTCGGCGGTGAGCCACCAGATCCGGGCGCTGGAGCGCTGGTTCGAACGGCCCCTGTTCCGGCGGGCGAACCGGCAGGCGACGCTCACCGCGGACGGTGCGCGTTTGCTCGCGGGACTGACGGGCGCCTTCGACGCGATCGAGGCGCTCTGCGCGGAGCTCAGCCCGCCGCCGCCCGCGGCCCTGGCCTCCGCGCTCGCCGTCCATTGCACGCCGAGCTTCGCGGCAAAGTGGCTCGGTCCGCGGCTGCCCGCCTTCGTGGAGGCCCATCCCGGCATCGCCATCCGCCTGTCCACCAGCGCCGACCCGGTGGATCTCGGGCGACACGGGGAGATCGACATCCTGATCGCCTACGGCCGGCCGCCCCGCGGTCCCGGCCTGACCGTCGAGTCCCTCGGGCCGGAGGAGATCGCGGCCCTGTGCACGCCGGAGGTCGCCCGGGCGGCGGGGCCGGTCGGGCCGGGGCTCGCCGAGCGCTTCACCCGGCTCGACTCGTCCTTCAGCCCGGTGCGCTGGCCGGACTGGTTCGCCCAGAACGGCCTGACCGTCCCGGCCGGGACCGCGGGCGCTGCCTTCGACCGGGGCTCGCTGGTGATCTCGGCGGCCGTCCAGGGGCTCGGGGTCGCCCTGGAGACGCTGCGGTTCGCGCGCGACGAGCTCGGCGCCGGACAGCTGGTGCGCCTCGGCGGCGACCGGGCCGCGAGCCTCACTCGCGACCTCCACTTCATCTGCTACCGCGAGCGCGACGAGACGCTGGCGAAGATCCGAGCCTTCCGCCGCTGGCTGCTCGACGTGGAGGCGGAGAGCCGGGCGGGGCAGGGGACATCCGCCTGACGCGCGCACCGTCGCGGGGCGAGATCGCTTCGGCGACAGGCCCCGGGTCTCACGCCGTCGTTCCGGGGCGCCGCAGGCGAGCCCGGACCCGAAGGGGCACGCCGGAGGCGGGCAACCCCGATCCGCTGTCGGCGCAGGGTTTTGGCACGTCGGCGGGTCTGGATCCCGGGCTCCGCCGCGCGGCCCCGGGACGACGAAGGGGCCATCGCGCCACGCTTTGGTCTCCGCCGTCGCGGTCCTTTGCGTGGGCGTCTGCGCCTTCCAGTGCTAGGTCCGTCTTCAAGCACAAGGCCAACGCGGCGGAGCCCGGCCCCGACCGTGCGCCGATCAGGGAGAACGCCCCATGTCCCTCTTCGCAAAGCTGCAGCGGCGCGCCGGCGAGGGCCGGCCCGTCCGGGTCGGCCTGATCGGGGCCGGCAAGTTCGGCTCCATGTACCTGTCCCAGGCGCCCCGCACCCCCGGCATCCACCTGACCGCGCTGGCCGACCTGTCGCCGGAGCGGGCGCGCGCGTCGCTGCGCCGGGTGGGCTGGGACGACGCCCGCTTCGCCGCGCGCGGGCTGGAGGAGGCCGCGCGGGACGGCACCACCTTCGTCACCGCGGATGCCGACGCGATGATCGCGAGCCCCTTCGTGGACATCGTCATCGACGCCACCGGCAGCCCCGCCGCCGGCATCCGCCACGCGCTCAAGGCCTTCGCGCACGGAAAGCACGTCGTGATGGTCAACGTCGAGGCCGACGTGCTCGCCGGGCCGCTGCTGGCGCGCAGGGCCGCCGAGGCCGGGGTGATCTACTCCATGGCCTCGGGCGACCAGCCGGCGCTGATCGCCGAATTGGTCGACTGGGCGCGCACCATCGGGCTGGAGGTGGTCTGCGCCGGCAAGGGCACCAAGTACCTGCCGGCCTACCACGCCTCCACGCCCGACACGGTCTGGGACCATTACGGGTTCAGCGAGAGCCAGGTCGCGGGCGGCGACTTCAACCCGCAGATGTTCAACTCCTTCCTGGACGGCACCAAGTCGGCGCTGGAGATGGCCGCGGTGGCCAATGCCTGCGGGCTGACGCCCCCGCGCGACGGCCTCGCCTTCCCGCCCTGCGGCGTCGACGACCTGCCGAGCGTCCTGCGGCCCGCGGCGGATGGCGGAATCCTGGCGGAGCGCGGCACGGTCGAGGTGGTCTCGTCCCTGGAGCGGGACGGACGGCCAGTGTTCCGGGACCTGCGCTGGGGCGTCTACGCGGTGTTCGCGGCACCGAGTCCTTACGTGCGCGACTGCTTCGCCCAGTACGGCCTGAAGACCGACGACAGCGGGCTCTACGCCGCCACCTACAAGCCCTACCACCTGATCGGCCTGGAACTCGGGATCTCGGTGGCCTCCATCGCGGTCCGCGGCGAGGCCACGGGGGCGACGGGCGACTGGCGCGGCGACGTGGCGGCCACCGCCAAGCGGGCCCTGCGGGCGGGGGAGACGCTCGACGGGGAGGGCGGCTTCACCGTCTACGGCAAGCTGATCCCGGCGGCCGACGCCCTGGCGCAGGACGCCCTGCCGATCGGTCTCGCCCACAACATGGTCCTGAAGACCGACGTTCCCGCGGGGCGGATCGTGCGCTGGAGCGACGTGGCGTTCGACGCGGGGCAGGAGGCGATCCGCGTCCGGCGCGACATGGAGGACCTGTTCCGGACGGAGTGGGGTGGCGCGGCCGGTTGATCCGGGTCCGGATGACATCAGAAACATCGCCGCTTCTCTCCCTCCCCCTTCTGCGGGGGAGGGCGGGAGAGGGGAGCGACGGTGCAGACCGAAGCGCCGGCCTTCACGACGGCTCTATTGAATCCTGAAGCCGGGCTCCCCTCTTGCGGGACTACATCCCGGCCCGACCGCCTTCGGGGGCCACCCTCCCCCGCACAGGGGTGGAGGGAAATCCGCGGAGCCGTTCAGCCCCTCTCCGATGGAGACGTGTGAACATGCAAGTCCGCAGACTATCCGCACTGCGCCGCGCCTTCCTCCTCGCGGCCCTCGCCTGCGCGGGGCCGGCGCGGGCCGGCTGGACGGGGCCGGAGGGCCAGCCGCTCTTCGTCAACGAGGCGAACCCGAAGGGCTACAACTACGCCCCGAGCCTGATCACCGAGAACGGGACCACCGACATCTGGTGGTGCGGGCAGGGCAAGACCGACGTCATCTATCACCGCGCGTACGACCCGCAGACCGGCTTCTCGCCGGCCCGGATCGTGTTCCAGCCGACGCCCGGGTCCTGGAACCGCCAGTACGTCTGCGATCCGAGCGTGATCAAGGGCAGCTTCACCAACCCGGTCGACGGCCAGCGCTACGCCTACGCGATGTACTATTCCGGTGCCGACAACCTGCCGGGGCACAACAACCAGACGGGGCTCGCCTTCTCCAACGACAAGGTCACCTGGGTGGATTATCCGAACCCGGTGATCGCGCCCCTCAACCCGGCCGTCGCCCAGGGCAATTACGGCGCGGGGCAGCCGGCGACCGTCAGCCTCGACGGCCGGTCGAGCCTCATGGTCTTCACCACCGACCTGACGGGGCCGCAGGGCGTGGCCGGCTTCGGCGACCTCTACGTGCGGCGCACGGCCGACGGGGTGCATTTCGATCCGCCGGTGCGGGTCCCGAACGGGACCGCCGACGGCACGACGATCAACCCGAACTCCGATTTCGGCTACGACCCGGCCTCCGGCGAGATCTACGTGATCACCGGCCTCGCGGGCCGCAACTGCCAGCAGGTCGCCTGCAAGGATCCGGCTCGCAACCCCGATCGCGAGACCTACCAGATGGGTCTCTACCGGATGCCGCTCAAAACCCTGCTCAGCGGCACGCCCGCGCGCTGGACGCCGGCCGGCACCCTGAACTCCGACGTCACGGGCTTCTATCTCAATCACAGCCCCGGCTTTCAGCGCGATGCCCGCGGAACCCTCACGCCGTTCCTGCCTGCCGTCACGGTGTTCTTCTCGGGCGGCGATCCCTATCCCGGCACGTGGCGCATCGCGACCGCGACGCTCGACCCGGCCTCCGACCGCGTGCCCCTGAAGCGGGCGGTCGGGCCGGCCGGGCACTGGGTCACCACGGGCTACACGGCGCCGGACTACACGATCGAATCCACCCTCGGATCCGTGTTCACGCTGCCCCGGCCCGGCACCGCGAAGCTGATGAGCTGCGTGGCCGGCGCCGACCACTTCCTCAGCCGCGACCCGAACTGCGAGGGGCACACGCCGCTGGGGCAGACCGGCTACGTCTACGAGGCCCCGCACCGGGGCAGCCACCCGCTCTACCGCTGCAACGCCGGCGGCCACGACCACTTCGTGTCGCTGGACAAGGGCTGCGAGGGGCAGACCGCCGAGGGCCTTCTGGGCTACGCGCTGGACTGAGCCGCCGTCGTTGCGAGCGTAAGCGAAGCCATCCAGGGCAGCGCCACGTTTTCCGAACCTCGCGCGACCCTGGGTCGCTCCGCTTCGCTCGCGATGACGGTGGGAAACACCCTCACCCCGCCGCCAGCGCCTCCGCCTTCGCGCGCCCGCCGAGATAGGCCGACCGGATCTCGTCATTCGCCCAGAGCGATTCCGGATCGCCCGAGAGGACCAGCCGCCCGGTCTCCAGCACGTAGCCGCGGTCGGCCACCGAGAGGCCCATTCGGGCGTTCTGCTCGACCAGCAGCACCGTGGTGCCGCGGCGGCGCACCTCGGCGATGATCGCGAACACCGCCTGGACGATCACCGGGGCGAGGCCGAGCGAGGGCTCGTCGAGGAGCAGGATGCGGGGCTTGGCCATCAGGCCGCGGGCGAGCGCCACCATCTGGAGCTGGCCGCCCGACAGCGTCCAGCCCAGCGCGTCGCCGAACCGGCGGATATCCGGGAACAGGTCGAACATCGCCTCGACCTCGTCGCGCAGCGCCCGCTTGGACAGGCCCGACCGGTTCGAGGCGCCCAGCATGATGTTCTCGCGCACCGTCAGCCCCGGGAAGACCCGGCGGCCCTCCGGCACGTGGGCGACGCCGAGGCGCACGATCGCCTCGGGCTTCAGGCCCTCCAGGGGCTTGCCCTCCAGCAGGATCGTGCCGGCGGCGGGCCGCACCAGTCCCGAGATCGCCTTCAGGGTGGTGGACTTGCCGGCGCCGTTGGAGCCCAAGAGCGTCACCACCTCCCCGGCGCCGACCGAGAAGGACAGGCCGCGCACGGCCTCGATCTCGCCGTAGCGGACCACGAGGTCGCGGATCTCCAGGAGGGGCGTCGTCATCGCGGCACTCACACCGGTGCGAGGTCGGTCTTGAGGCTCGCCGCCGGGCCGGCGGCGGCGTCCTCGCCGAGATAGGCCTGGATCACCGCCGGCTCGCGCAGCACGGTCGCGGTGACGCCGTCGGCGATGCGGCGGCCGAAATTCAGCACGGTGACGTGGCTCGCCACGTCGCTCACCAGCGTCATGTCGTGGTCGATGATCAGGATGGTCAGGCCCTTGGCGGCCATCCGGCGCAGGAGCACCGTCAGGGCGTTCTTCTCGCTGGAATTGAGCCCGGCGGCCGGCTCGTCGAGGAGGAGCAGCACGGGGTTGCCGGCCAGCGCCCGGGCGATCTCGATCAGCCGCTGGTGGCCGTACGAGAAGCCCGAGATCGGCTCCTCCGCCCGCCCCTCCAGGCCGACGAAGGCCAAGGCCGCTCGGGCGCGGGCCTCCAGGCTCGCCCGGTCGCTCGCGCCCAGCGGGTTGTTGGGCCGCTCGGCGCCGATGACGACGTTCTCCAGGGCGCTCATCGAGCGGAACAGGCGGATGTTCTGGAAGGTGCGCCCGATCCCGGCGGCCGCCCGCCGGTGCGGCGGCAGGCGCGTGACGTCCTGCCCGGCGAGCCGCACGGTGCCGCCCGTGGGGCTGTAGAGGCCCGAGAGGACGTTGAGCGTCGTGGTCTTGCCCGAGCCGTTCGGGCCGATCAGCGCGTGGATGCCGCCCCGCGCCACCGTGAAGCTCACCGCGTCCACGGCCTTGAGGCCGCCGAAATGCTTGGCGAGCTCCGACACCTCCAGCATCGGCGCCCCGGAGGCCTCGCCCTGGCTCAGGGTCAGCTCGGCGGCGGGGGCCGGGGCCGGGCGGGCCCGGCGCAGGCGCCGGACCTGATCGCCCAGAAAACCCCAGATCCCGTCCGGCATGAACACCACGATCAGGATCACCGCGAGCCCGTAGATCGCGAGGTAGAGCCCCGGGATCTCCTTGAGGAAGCGGAGCCATTCCGGGATCAGGATCAGCAGGGCGGTGCCGATCACGGCGCCGACCGGCGAGCCGACGCCGCCGAGCAGCGCCATCGTCAGGAAGACGATCGACTCGGCGAAGGAGAACTGGTCCGGGCTGATATAGGTGAAGCTGCCGGCAAACAGCCCGCCGCCGAGCCCCGCCAGCAGCGCCCCCAGGGCGAAGGCCGCGACCTTGGTGCGGTAGATGTCGATGCCGGAGACGCCCGCCGCGAGCTCGTTGTCGCGCACCGCCCGCATGGCGCGGCCGAGCCGGGTCCGCGGCATATGCCAGACGAGCCAGCCGACGATCGCCAGCACCAGCACGCAGAGCGCGAGGTAGCTCTGCCCGTCGGCGAACAGGGCGGGGCGGCGGATGTTCGGCACCCCGTCGGGTCCGTGGGTGACGGGGATCCAGTTGGTCAGGACCAGGGTCAGGATCTGCTGGAACGAGATCGTCACCATGGCGAGGTAGTGGCCGCCGAGCCGGAGCGTCGAGGCGCCGAGCGCCGCCCCCAGCACCACCGCGAGCCCGAGGCCGACGACGAGGCAGATCCAGAAGTTCAGGCCGCCATCGACTGTCCCGAGGCCGACCGCGTAGGCGCCGATCCCGAAGAAGCCGGCCTGGGCGAGGTTGATCTGCCCGCACAGGCCGAGCACCACGGTGAGCCCGATCACCGCGATGGCGTAGGTCGCCGCCTGCATCAGGATGTTGAGGGCGTAGCCGTTGAGCGGCGTCGTGGCGGCGAGCGCCACGAGGCCGGCGGCCAGGACCGCGTAGGCGAGGCTGCCGAGGGGGAACCGGCGCGGGGCGGTCGTCGGCGCCGCGGCGGCGATGGGGGAGGGGGTGCCGCTCATGCCGTCCTCACGCCTTCTCCGCCACGCGCTCGCCGAACAGGCCCTGCGGGCGCACGACCAGGAAGACAATCAGGACCAGGAACGCGAAGGCGTCCTTGTAGGGCACCGAGACGTAGGCCGCCCCGAAGGTCTCGATGATGCCGAGCGCCAGCCCGCCGATGATCGCCCCGGTGACGTCGCCGAAGCCGCCGATGATCGTCGCCGCGAAGGCCTTCAGCGCGATCGTCGCGCCCATCTGGATCGACACGAACAGCACCGGCGCCACCAGGATGCCGGCGATGCCGCCGAGCACGGCGCTGTACACGAAGGTCAGCATGATCATCCCGGCCACCGGGATGCCCAGCAGGGCGGCCATCTCCTTGTCCTGCGAGGTCGCCTGCAGCTTCTTGCCGACGAGCGTGTGCTCGAAGAACCAGTACTGGAACGCCACCAGCGCCGCCGTCACCGCGATGATCAGCAGGTACTGGCTGTCGAGGAAGACCGGGCCGAGCAGGAACCCCTGCGTCTCGAAGACCGGCGGCAGCACCTGCGGCTGCGGCCCGTAGAGGGCGAGCGTGGTGTTGGCCAGGAAGATCGATGCGCCGATGGTGGAGATGATCACCGGCAGGTAGCTGCGGTGGCGCAGGGGATAGTAGACGCCGAGGTTGAACAGGGCGCCGAGCAGCGCCATCCCGCCCAAGGTGAGGAGCAGCGACAGCCAGTAGGGCCACTGGAGGTCGACGGCGAAGACCACCATCAGGAAAGCCGCCACCATCGAGAACTCGCCTTGGGCGAAGTTCACCACGTTGGTGGCGCGGAAGATCAGCACGAAGCCGAGCGCCACCAGGGCGTAGACGGAGCCGATGCCGATCCCGGTGAAGAGAAGCTGCAGGATCAGGTCCATGCGGTCCGCACTCTCATGTGTCCTTCGGCGATGGGTCCGATGGTCTTGGAGCCGTGCCCGATCGCGGTGCGAGAGGGGCCGCGACGGTGGCGCGCAGGCCGCCCTGGCAGACGCGGCGGGCGACCTCTCGACTGCGGGCTTTGCTGTTCACACCCCGTCTCCGAAAGATGATGAACGGCTCCGCGGATCTCCCTCCCCCCTCTGCGGGGGAGGGTGGCCCCCGAAGGTGGTCGGGAGAGGGGAGCAACGGTGCAGAACGAAGCTCTGCGCCTTGTGAAGGCCGCGCCTCTTTCGGGAGCCGGGCTCCCCTCTCCCGACCCCTGCTGACGCAGGGGCCACCCTCCCCCGCAGAGGGGGGAGGGAGAGATGCGGAACCGCTCGTTCTTGATCGGCCACGGCATATGCCTTTGATGGAACGCGCGCTCGCCTCGAACCGGTCTCCACTTCGGCACAGAGCGCATCGGCATCTCAACCCTTGTAGAAGTCGATCCGTCGGTCGAAGACGATGTTGCCCTTGTCGTTGCGCACGACGTTGTAGCCGTGCAGGCCGTCGCCGTTCTTGTCGAAGTTGTAGGTGCCCTCGGCGCCCTCGTGGCCGCGCACCGCCAGGATCGCCTCGCGGATCGCCTGCGGGTCGGTTTTGCCCGCCGCGTTGATGGCCTTGGCCAGCACCGTCACGGCGTCGAAGGTCCAGGAGGACTGGTTGTCGGGGGCGATCTTCATCGCCGCCCGGTAGGCCTTGCCGTAGGCGCGGGCGGCGTCGCTCGATTCCTCGGCGTAGTCGGCCACGCCGTAGGTGCCGTACAGCGACGGCCCGGCGAGCTTCAGGGCGGTCACGTTGGTGATCGACGGCGAGCCGACCCAGGGCGCGGTGACGCCGAGCTGGCGCAGCTGCCGGGCGAAGATGCCGATGTCGTTCTCGAAGGTGAAGTACGAGCCGATCACGTCGGCGCCCGACTGGCGGATCGCCAGCACCACCGGGGTGAAGTCCTGGCTCTGGTTGGTGTAGCCCTGGTCGAGGGCGACCGTGGCGCCGCCCTTGCCGAGGCTCTCGGTCAGCGCCTTGGCGCCGCTGGTGCCGAAGGCGTCGGTGGAGTGGATGATCGCCCATTTCTTCTTGCCGAGCCCGTTGACGCCGTGCTCGGCGATCACCTGGGCCGAGAAGCTGTCGTTGGGCCGGAAGCGGAACAGCCAGGGGTTGCCGAGCTGGGTCAGCACCGGGTCGGTGCCGCCGAAGCAGACCGGCTTGCCCGTCTTCAGGATGTCGGGCGCCATGGCGTGGTTCTGGGTCGATCGGATCGAGCCCAGGAAGCCCACGAGGTCGCTCTGCGAGGCGAGCTTGGAGAAGGCGAAGACCGCGCCGGGATTGGTGGTCTGATCGTCCTCGGTGACGATCTCGAGCGGCTTGCCCAGCACGCCGCCGGCCTTGTTGACCGCCTCCAGGGCAATCTTGGCGCCGGCCAGCGCGTAGCGCCCGGCATCGGCGCCGGGACCCGTCACCGGCAGCACCATGCCGATCCGCACCGTGGAGCCGGGGCCTTGGCCGGCGCCCTGCGCGCAGGCCGAGCGGATCACCCCCGGCGCGAGGCCGCCCGCGAGCGCGGATGCGGCACCCGTCAAGAAAACGCGACGCGTCGTGGTCATTGGCGTATCCGTCCCGTCGCCGATGCTGAGGCCCGGCGTTGGCGCGGATGCTCCATGCCGGATGCCACCCTGTCCATCCCGCCAAGTGCCCGAGCTTCACGGAAATGAGAGGATGGCCCGGGATCGTCACTCGGGATCACGCCCGGTGGCCGGTACGGCGCAGGGCCATGAAGGCGAGTCGCGGGATGGGCTGTCGTCGAGCAGGGGCGTCGTACGACACCCGCGCCCTCATTCCGGGCTCGCCTGCGCAGTTCCGGAATGACAGGTTAACAGTCCTGGCGCAGAGGGCAGTCATGGGAGCCCAGGCCCCTGATCTTGGGAGCAGCGGACGCCCGCAATCGCTCCGTGAGGCTTGGCAGTTCGTGAGGCTTGGCAGTTCGTGAGGCTTGGCAGTCGGACGGGATGTGGTCTTTTTTGAATGTTGTATTCTTATCGAGTCGTCTGAAGGAAAACATCCGGATGACAGTGTCATCGCGGCATTCGGGCGCCGGGTATTCCGGTGGACAGGCGCCGGAGCACACGCTTTAATCGTTCAAAATCGAGATGGCCCCGCCGAAGGGGCAGGCGGGTACCATCCGCCGGGAGGAACGATGAGGCTCGTAGACAGGCGCACGCCGGTCGACCGGCGGACTTTCCTCAAGGGTGCGGCCGGCGCCGCACCGGCGGCCGCGCTGGCCTCCAGGGTCACCTCCGAGGCCTGGGCCGAGGGCGCGCAGGCGCTCACCCCCCACAGCCTCAAGACCCTGGTGCTGATGGCGCGGGACATCTACCCGCACGACCAGCTCTCGGACCAATACTACCGCACCGCGATCCTGCCCTGGGACGCCAAGGCGGCCGCGGATGCCGGGACCCGCAGCCTCCTGGAGGAGGGCGTCGCCGGCCTCGACGCCGCCGCGAAGGCCCAGCACGGCAAACCCTATCTCGACGTCGGCTGGGAGGACGACCGGGTGCCCCTGCTGCGGGGCATCGAGACGGGCGAGTTCTTCAAGAAGATCCGCGCCGATCTGGTCGTCTCGCTCTACAACCAGAAGCCGCTGTGGCGGAAGCTCGGCTACGAGGGCTCCTCGGCGGAGCACGGCGGCTACCTGGAGCGCGGGTTCAACGACATCGACTGGGTCGACAAGGTCTGAGGGGGCACCGATGGCACGCTTCGACCTCACCGACGACTCGGTCGTCGTCATCGTCGGCTCCGGCGCGGGCGGCGGGACGCTGGGCAACGAACTGGCCCAGCGGGGCATCAAGACCGTGATCCTGGAGGCCGGCGACCGCTACGAGATCGCCGATTTCGTCAACGACGAGTGGGAGAGTTTCGCCCAGCTCGCCTGGAAGGACGCGCGCACCACCTCGGGCGACTGGCGGGTGGCGCGCGACTTCCCCAACCTGCCGGCCTGGATCGTCAAGGCGGTGGGTGGGACGACGACCCACTGGGCGGGCGCCTCGCTGCGCTTCGAGGACCACGAGTTCCGCACCCGCGACCATTACGGCGACATCGCCGGGGCGAACCTCCTCGACTGGCCGGTGACGCTCGCCGAGCTGGAGCCCTGGTACGCCCGCGCCGAAGACAAGATGGGCGTGACCCGCACCAACGGCCTGCCGGGCCTGCCGGGGAACAACAATTTCAAGGTGCTGCAGGCCGGCGCCACCAAGATCGGCTACCGGGAGGTCCATACCGGGCGCATGGCGATCAACAGCGTGCCCCGGGACGACCGCTCCTCGTGCATGCAGATCGGCTTCTGCTTCCAGGGCTGCAAGTCGGGGGCGAAGTGGTCGACCCTCTACACCGAGATCCCCAAGGGCGAGGAGACGGGCTATCTGGAGGTCCGCCCGAAATCCATGGTGGTCAAGATCGAGCACGACGCGGCCGGCAAGGTCACCGGCGTGGTCTATGCCGACGCCACCGGCGCGATGCAGCGCCAGAAGGCCCGGATCGTCGCGGTGGCGGGCAACTCGATCGAGAGCCCGCGGCTCCTGCTCAACTCGGCCTCGGCGCGGTTCCCTGACGGCCTCGCCAACTCCTCCGGCCAGGTCGGGCGCAACTACATGCGGCACACCACCGGCACGGTCTACGGGATGTTCGAGCGGCCGGTGCACATGTACCGGGGCACCACCATGGCGGGGATCGTGCGCGACGAAGCCCGCCACGACCCGTCCCGGGGCTTCGCGGGCGGCTACGAGCTGGAGACGCTCTCGCTGGGCGTGCCGTTCATGGCGGCGTTCCTCAATCCCGGCGCCTGGGGCCGCGGCTTCACCTCGGTGCTCGACAACTACGCCAACCTCGCGGGGATGTGGATCGTCGGCGAGGACCTGCCCCAGGCCCAGAACCGCATCACCCTCGACCCGGCGGTCAAGGACGCGCAGGGCATGCCGGTGGCGAGCGTCCACTACGACGACCACTCCAACGACACGGCGATGCGCGCCCACGCGTTCCGCCAGGGGGCGGCGATCTACGAGGCGGTGGGCGCCACGAAAACCTTCCCGACCCCGCCCTATCCGAGCACGCACAACCTCGGCACCAACCGGATGAGCGCCAAGCCGCAGGACGGCGTGGTCAACGCCTTCGGGCAGACTCACGACGTGAAGAACCTGTTCGTCTCCGACGGCAGCCAGTTCACCACGAGCGCGGCCTGCAACCCGACCCTGACCATCGTGGCCCTCGCCATCCGGCAGGCCGACACGATGGCCGGGATGATGAGCCGGGGCGAGATCTGATGATGCGCCCGCGCCGCATCCGGACCTGGTCCCTCGCCCTCCTCGTCGCGGCGCTCTCGGGCGCCGCCCAGGCCCAACCCCGCCCCGGCGACGCGCTGCCGCCGGACGCGGCGGCGACGCCCGGTACGAACAACAGCACGGTCGGCAGCACCGGCCAGACCCCGAACGTGGCTTACCCGCAGGCCCCCGCCGCCACGCCCGCCGCCGAGGGGGCCGACCGGGCCCGCCCGCCGACCGAGCGGGAGAAGGAGGAGCAGAAGCTGCGCTGAGATCCGCCGCGTCCTTGCGAGCGGCGCGAAGCAACCCAGGGCAGCGCGACCTCGGCAAACGTGGCGCAGCTGGATTGCTTCGCTCCGCTCGCAAAGACGGCTGGCCCCGCATCGACAGGAGGAATCCATGTGGACTGACGCGCATCCCGTCTCCGTGGCGCCCCCCGTCCGCGCAGCCGGTCGGATCGGGCCGGCGCGCCTCGCCCTCGTCCTGCTGACGGCCGCCGCCCTGCTCGGCACCGCCGCCGTGGCCGTACGGTCGCCGGCCGTTCCCGTCGAGCCCGACCTCGCGCGGGTGATCCGCTTCATGGCGGTGCTCAAGGGCGGGTTCGCGCTGGCCGCGCTCGCGGCCGGTTTCTGGCGCCTCGCCCGGCCGGCGGCGCCCTGGCGGACGGCGATCTACGTGGCCGGCCCGCCGGCCATGGCGGCCGGGGCGCTGGCGCTGGGGACGCTCCACAGCCCCGCCCTCGCGGCGGCGGCACTGCATCTCGGCCTGCTCGCGGTAGTGGTGGCCGCTCTGACCGATGCCGACTTCCTGCCCGACCGGCCGCTCCTCGGAAGGCACTGGGGAAGGCGCTGACACCGCTTCCGCGCCGCGTCGGCAGGCGCGAGAGCGCTCCTACCAGAAAGGAGTTCACCGGCTGCGGCGCAGTCCCAGACCATACCTCCGGCGCGCGAAAGCAGCCCGCGGGCCGGTCTCGCTCATGAACTTGAACAGGTTCTCGGCTTTGGCGCGCTCAGCGCAGGGCGAGCATCTGCACCGCCTGCGTGGCGACGTGCTGTACCGTCGGCAGGTCGTAGGCGTAGACGCGGCCGGCCAGGATCGCCAGGGCCAGCGTCCAGAAAACCGCGCTGCCGACGCGCCGGGCGGTGCGATCGCCGGCCGTGTCCGCACAGGTGCGCGCGACGCCGTCCGCGACGGGCTCGCCGAACGGATCGAAGGTCGTCGCCTGGGTTTCGGAGAGGCTGCGCATGTCGGGAAATGTCGCGTCCGGGACGTCTCCGCGCAATGGAGGCGTCTTTCGTATTTCGCGGGTGCGAGAGACACTTGTTCTCTACCCGCGCCGGGTTGCGAACATCTTCTTCTCTCGGTCCCGATCGGGACCCGGCAAGGCCGATTCATGCCCCCGGCCGGAGCCGTCCGGGGTCGTTCCCGCCGGGGTGTGATAGGGCATGGGTTCCCGGCGGCCCCGCAGGGGCTCGCGGCTGACCTCGCGCCACGCCCCCGGGGGCTCTCCGGCGGCCCGGCGCGCCGCCTCGGAGGCCAGGATCGGAACGCCGTGCTGCTTGGTCGCCTGCTCCAGGCGGGCCGCGACGTTGACGGCGTCGCCCAGCACCGTGAACTCGTAGCGCGCCTCCTCGCCGATGATCCCGCAGAACACCTCGCCATAGTGGACGCCGACCCCGATGCGCACGGGCTCCGCCCGCGCGGCCCTGGCGGTCCAGCGGGCGATCACCGCGACGAGGTCCCGGGCGAAGGCGAGGGCGCGGGTGGCGTCGTCGGGCCGGGGCTCGGGCAGCCCGAACACCACCAGGGCGCCGTCGCCGATGAACTTGTCGACCACGCCGCCCCGCAGCCGGGCCAGCCGCGTGACCCGCCGCCGGAAGGCGGACAGGAACTCGGAGAGGGCGTGCGGGTCCAGGCTCTCGGCCAGGGCGGTCGAGCCGCGCATGTCGACGAACACGATCGCGGCGTCCTGGCGGCGTCCGGCCCTGAGACTTCCGTCGTCGTCGGCGAGCCGCAGGACCAGCTCCCGCGGCAGGAAGCGCGACAGCCGGTTGCGCCGGTTCGCCTCCCGGAGGCCCGAGATGGCGAACAGCACGAACAGCACGGTGAGGATGCCGACCAGGATCCAGATCGCCAGGGCGATCCGTGAGACCTCCGCCTGGCGCCGCTCCATCCTGTCCGCCTCGTGCGCCTCCATGCGGCGCACGAGGTCGCGGATCGCGTCCATCACGGGCTTGCCCCGGCCCTTGGCCACGGCGGCGCGGGCCGCCGCGGCGTCGCCCCCGCGGCTGAGGGCGACGCTAGCGTCGAGTTCGTCGAGCTTCTCGCGGATCAGCCCGGTCAGGACGTCGCACTCGGCCCGCTGGTCGGGATCGTCCTGGACGAGGTCGCGCAGCAGATCGAGCTGGCGGTCGACGTTCACGCGGCCTTCCGTGAAGGGCAGCAGGAAGGCCTCGTCGCCGGTGAGCAGGTAGCCCCGCTGGCCGGTCTCGGCGTCCTGCACCGCCGACAGCACCCGGGCGAGGCGCCCGTCGACCGCCACGGTGTGGCGCACGGCGTCGATGCCGCGCTGCTGGTAGAGGAAGGCGCCGAGCGCGATGGCGGTCATCACCAGGATCGTGGCGAATCCCACCGTCATCCACGTCACCGTGCGCGAGCGCAGGGTCCGCCTCACCCGTCCGGCGACCCGCGCCCGCATCGGAACATCGGTCGGCGCCGGAACGGTCCGATCGGCGGCTGGAAGACGCCCGCTGGTGGTCGAGACAGCCATGTCAGGCGCCGGCCGCCCCGTGCAGCCGGACGGGGCGGCCTGTCCGCGCCTCGGCGGCGTCCGCCCGTGTCCGGCAATCCGCGATGGTCGCCCGGGCCGTGTCGATCGCGACCGCGGCGGCCGACATCGTCTTCGTGTCGGGCTCCCGCTCCCGGGCGTAGCGCACCACGTCCATGGCGAGCGCGTCGACCTCGACAGTGAGCGCCTCGATCGCCGCTGGGTCGCGCAGCGCCCGGGCCTGCCCGGCGATCTCCAGGAGCCGGTCCATGATCTCGTCGATCCGCTCGCGGCGCAGGCCGGCGAGGCGCTGCCGGATCCAGGCGAGCACCGACACAAGGCCGCCGGCCAGCGCGCCCAGGAGGTAGAGCGTGTCGCCGTAGCGCTCGATGAAGCCGTGCTGGTCGCGCTCGTAATAGTCGATCGCGCCGGGATGGATCGGGATGCGGGCGCTGGTCGCCGCCACGGTCGTGTCGTAGGCCGGGGCCTGGACGTACTCGGCGGCGTCGGTTCCTTGCGCGGCGGCGGTGCGCTTCTCGAAGAGCTGCTGGGTCACGTCGGCGGCCACCACGCGGCTCAGGGAGGCGCGCGCCATCAGCCGGTAGGAGGCGCCCACCGTCTTCACGTCGTCCGCCGGCAGCTTGGGACGGCCGCCGAACAGGCCCCCCGGGATCGTCACCGCCTGGAGCCGGGGAAAGCGCTCGATCACGGCGCCGTCGTCCTCCACGGCGACGAAGTCCACCCTGCCGCCGCGGGCGACCCCCTGCACCGCCGCCACCAGGGCCAGCGCCTTGGGTGCCGAGGGGGCGATGATGCTGACGAAGGCGTCGATCCGCTTCTCGCGGAAGGCGCCCGCCACCGCCTCCTGGTCGACCGGGACCAGCCGGACCGTGGAATCCCGCGCCGGGCCCTCCGCCTCCTCCAGGGTGAGGCCGTAATAGCCGAGGATGTTCCGCAGGAGCCAGAGGTCTGCGTCGCGGTGGGCCGCGATGCCGAGCCGCTTGCCGGCGAGCTTCGGGAAGCTCTTGATCCCGGCCTGTTCCGGGGAGGCGATCACCATCGCCTGATCGCGCAGGATCGCCAGGGTCAGCCCGTTCGTCGGCAGCAGGACGTCGGGGCGGACCACCGCGAGGTCGGCCCGGCCGTCCTGCAGGGCGGCGGCGCTCTCGCGCACGTCATCGAAGGACAGGATCTTCAGCCGGACGTTCTCGCGGCCGGCGTCGAGGGCGTCCGCGTAGGCCTTGATCAGGCCGGGCTCGGTGCCGTCGCGGGGGGCGACCGCGATGGTCAGGACCGTCGCCTGGAGCAGGACCCACGCCGCGACCCCGCCCGCGCCGAGGAGCGTGGCGCCCGCCAGCAGCAGGATCTCGCGGCGCAGGAGCCAGGCGGGGAGGGTCCACATCGCGCCGGGACCTCAGAACAGCGAGATCAGCACGATGCCGGCGACCATCACGGCGGCGCCGATCAGGCGCGGCGGCCCCGCCTTGACCTGCTTCATGCCGAACCAGCCGAAATGGTCCAGCGCCACCGAGGTCAGGAGGTTGGCGGTGATGAGCAGGCCGTTGAAGGCGCCGGCCCCGACCTTGTCGACGAAGAGCAGCCCGGCGAACACCGCCACCGCGCCGGTGATCCCGGCGAGCGGCATCCACCAGCGGACCCCCGCGATGTCCTCGCGGGTCGGCAGCGGCGAGGGCCGCAGCAGGAAGACCAGCGCGAACACGAACACCACGGGCACGAACGACACCGTGGCGGCGAGCCAGGGGTTCTCCAGGGCGCCCCGGAGCTGCGCGTTCCAGACGACGCCGATCGCCATGAGGGCGCCCGCCACGAGGATGAACGGGTAGAGCAGCTTGCCGCCGACGCCGGACTCGCCGCCGTCCTTCTTGCCGCCCGAGCGCGCGATGAAGGTGACGCCCACCGCCATCAGCAGGCCGCCGAGCCAGGGCATCGGCTTGAAACCCGCGGCCTGCAGGCCGAACAGCCCGAGCGCGTCCATCGCGAGCGAGGTGAGGATGTTGGCGGTGAGCGTCAGGCCGTTGAACGGCCCGGCGCCGACCTTGTCGATGAAGGCGAGGCCGCCGAACACCGCCACCGCGCCGGCGAGCCCCCCGAGCGGCGCGTACCAGGGCATCTTGCCGAGGGATTCGAGGCTCGGCAGCGGCGTCGGCATGGTGAGGAACAGGGTCGTGAACACGAAGACGATGGGCAGGAACGACACCGTCGCGGCGAGCCACGGGTTGACGAGCCTGCCGCGCAGCTGCGCGTTCATGGCGTTGCCGATCGCCTGCAGCGCGCCCGCCACCAGGATGAAGGGATAGAGGAGGGCAGCCGTCACGCGCGCGGACCTTGGGTTCGGGGGTCAGAGGAGGAGCAGGCCGGCCAGCGCCAGCACGAGGGCCGGGGGCATCACCAGCAGGCCGAGCTTGAGGAAGGTCCAGGCGCCGACATCCTGGCCCTCGCGGCGGATGGCGGTGAGCCACAGGATGGTCGCCAGCGAGCCCGTCACCGAGAGGTTGGGCCCCAGATCGACGCCGATCAGGATCGCGCCCGCCACCTTCTCGGGGACGTGGGAGGCCTGCACGGCGGCCCCCGCGATCAGGCCGGCCGGCAGGTTGTTGACGAGGTTGCACAGCACCGCGATCAGGCCGCCCGCGCCCCAGGCGGTGGCCTCCGGGGCGGCCTGTGCGTAGCCCTTGAGGAGATCGGCCAGCATGGCGAGCACGCCGGTCTTCTCCAGGGCCTCCACGAGCACGAACAGGCCGGCCACCAGCGGCAGCACGCTCCACGACACGTCCTTGGCCACCTCGACGAGGCCGCCGCGCTTGAGGAGCAGCACCACGATCGTGGTGGCGAGGCCGGCCACGAAGGTCGGCAGGCCGAGATCGAGGCCGAGCGCCGAGGCGCCGATCAGCACGCCGCCGGTCGCCACGATGCCGATCCCCGCCACGAGGCCGGTGCGGGTGAGCGCTACGGCCTCGACGTCGGTGGCGACCGTCTGGCCGCGCAGGGTCTTCGCCTGCGTCAGCCGCAGCACCGCGTAGGTCGTCACGATGGCGAGCAGGGAGGGCAGGGCGAACAGGCCGAGCCAGCGCACCAGCGGCGGCATGTGCTCGGCGAAGACCACGAGGTTGGCGGGGTTCGAGATCGGCAGCACGAAGCTCGCCGCGTTGGCGATGAAGGCGCAGATGAACAGGTAGGGAAGGGGGTTCTCCACCTTGGCGGCCTTGGTGGCCGCGTAGACGGCCGGGGTGAGCACCACCGCGCAGGCGTCGTTCGACAGGAACACCGTCACGACGGTGCCGACGAGGTAGACGAGAGTGAACAGCCGCGTCGCCGAGCCCTTGGCGGCGCGCACCGCGATTCCGGCGAGCCAGTCGAACAGGCCCTCCTTCCGGGCGACCTCCGACATCAGCATCATGCCGACGAGGAACAGGTAGACGTCGGTCCCCTTCAGCACGCCTTCCCAGGCGGTGGCGGGGGCGAGCAGGCCGAGGGCGACGAGGGCGCCGGCGCCGAGCACCGCCCAGATCGCCTCCGGCCAGGAGAACGGCCGCAGGATGACGCCGAGGGTCGCGAGGGCCGCGATCGCCCAGGTCGTGATGTTGGGGGTCAGCGTCAGCGCGCCCATCGGGTCCGGTCGTCCTCTATCGGGGTTTCGAATCGTGCGGTGCGGTGTGGAGCGCTTCGGGGCTGGGGACTACCAGTCCCGGCCGTGGCGGTTCGGGCCGAGCTGGTCGCCCCGGAGACCCTTCTCGGGCCAGGCGGAGAGCCGGTGGGCGTCGCTGCCGGGGCGGTCATGCGCGGGGGGCGGCACGAAGCTCGGGCCCACGGGCTCGATCACCTCGGTGTCGTCCGTGCCGGAGCCGTCCGCGACCGTGACGGCGAGGCGGCGCATGCCCTCCCGCCACGGGATCCGGGCATGGACCGTGCGGGGGCCATCGGGCCGCATCGGGTGGGGCGGACCGCCATCGACGCGCAGGTGGCAGCGCCAGTCGGCCTGCGGCCGGCCCGACAGCACGAGGGCCCGCACCGAGATCGTGCCGTCGGGCACGTCGAGGGGCGCGGTGGCGAGGCGCCGGTCGGCGGGGCTCGCGACCATGACGAAGGGCAGCGCCCGGTCGAGGGGCTTGAACCGCCAGCTCGTCACGGGCCCGTCGATCGCCGCGACCGCGTAGCCCACCGAGCCGTCCTCGTTCTGTCCGACCGAGCGGGCCGCCGCGTAGAGCGTGCGCCCGTCCGGGGCGAGCTCGTTGTAGTGGGTGTGGCCCATCTCGACGAGGCGCACGCCGTGGTGGCGGATCAGGCCGGAGAGTTCCTCCCGCTCGTCGGGCACGCGGAGGTCGTCCGGGTAGGTGTGGGTGAAGATCGCGCAGGGCAGGCCTCGTTCGTCCGCCTGGGCCAGCTCGTCGGCGAGCCACGCGAGCTGGCGCGGACCGAGGCGGAAATCGAGGCCGAACCCCTTCTCGCCGTAGCCGGCGCTGATCATGTCGAGGAACAGGCAGCGCACCCCCGCGACGGTCTCGGCGTAGTAGGTCTGCGTGACGGGCGCCGGGTCGCGCGGGCGGGGCAGGTCGTGCCGGAGCGCCGCGTGCCCGCCGCCGCGGGGGCTGCCGGCGACCGCGGCGAACAGGGCGCCGAAGTCCGTCATCGTGCCGTACTGGCGGTCGTGGTCCCCGGCGATCAGGCGCACCGGCAGGTCCGGGTGCCGGTCGAGCGCGTCGCGCAGGAGGGCGTACTGCTCCGCCCGGCCATCCTCGGCGAGGTCACCCGGCAGGTAGGCGAAGTCGAGGAGGCCGTTCCCGTGCAGGCCCGCCACCTCGGCGAGGATCGCCCGCAGGTCGTCGGCGTTGCGGTCGCCCGCCCGCTCCAGATGAAGGTCGCCGATATGCGCGAAGGCGAACACGCGGTGATGCCCGCTCATCGCGCGCCCGAGGTGCCGGATGCGACGGCATCCGACCTGCGCGATCCGTGAACCCCCTGAGCCATCGTACCCCCCGGACAGGCCCGACACCCCCGGCCGGAGATCGGCCGCGGCTGTTGCGACCGGCCTGACGTTTCGGACACGGCCGGGTTCCGGTGCTCGGAGGTGGCGTGCGGGAGCGGGCACCTACTTTTTCGTGATCGATGCTCCGAAGACGGGTCAGAGGCGGGAAGTGTCGGGAAAGCAGACACCTCGTGTCTTCTTCCCCGACATGCCTCGCGCCTTCGGGGACGACAGTTGCGCGGTCCGGGCAGAGCTCGCCGGGCGCGGGCAGAGACTTCCGCAGGCGGCTCAGTGCACGCGGCAGAACAGGTCCGGCAGGTAGCGCTCCAGCGTGTCGTGCCCCTCGAACTTCACGTCCACGGTGGGTGCGGCGCCGCCCGGCCGATGCACGCCCACCACCCGGCCGCGGGCATGGCGCCAGATCCCCAGGATCTCGGCGAGGTCGAGCCGCTCGAACACGACCTCGTCGCCCTGCGACATGGCCGGAGCGGGCCAGGCCGCCCGGTGAGGTCGGCGGGGTGCCGCATCCTCTCGGGAAGGCTCTTCCCCCGCCTCCCGGGACGCGGAGGAGGTTTCGTTCGCGGAGTGCTCGCGGAAGAGCATGATCTTCACTAAGCCGTTGCGATATCGTGATAATTGCAGCTGAAGCCGGATCCGGCAAGGCTTGTTCCGGCCCCGAGGGAGCGCTACCAATCCGGACGCGGCCGCGCCTGCGGCCAGGCGAATCGCGACCCGGGACCGTCCATGGGCACCTACCTCCCCGCGTTGGCCGGCGGCCTGCTGATCGGCGCATCGGCCGCGCTGCTGCTCCTCCTGAACGGCCGGATCGCCGGCATCAGCGGCCTCGTCGCGAGCCTCGGCCGCCCGGGCGGCCACCGCCTCGCCGATGCCGCCTTCCTGCTCGGCCTGGTCCTCGGGCCGCCGGCCTTCGCGCTGCTGGCCGGGCACTGGCCGGACATGCGGATCCAGGCCGGGTTGCCGGTCCTGGCGCTGGCCGGGCTGCTGGTCGGCTTCGGCACCCGCCTCGGCTCCGGCTGCACCTCCGGGCACGGCGTCTGCGGCCTTGCCCGGCTGTCGCCGCGGTCGATCGTGGCGGTGCTGGTGTTCCTCGCCACCGGCATGCTGACGGTCGCCGCCGTGCGGGGGCTGGCGTGAGCGCGGCCCTGCGCGTCGCCGTGGCCCTCGCGTCGGGGCTCATCTTCGGGCTCGGCCTCGCCCTGTCGGGGATGCTCGACCCGGCCCGCGTGCGCGGCTTCCTCGACGTCGCGGGCGCCTGGGATCCGACCCTCGTCTTCGTCCTCGGCGGCGCCGTCACGGTCTCGGGGCTGGGCTATTTCCTGAGCCGCCGCCGGTCCGGACCGGTGCTGGGGACCCGGTTCGATGGGCCCAGCAAGCGCCGGATCGACGCGCCGCTCGTCGGCGGGGCGGCCCTGTTCGGGATCGGCTGGGGGCTCTCGGGTTTCTGCCCCGGCCCGGCCGTCGCGGCGCTCTCCACGGGCGCGACCCCGGTCCTCGTCTTCGTCGCCGCCATGCTCGCCGGGATGGCGCTCCACGATCTCGGGCGCGGCGCTGCGGAGCGCCGGGGCACGGCCGCGCCGCCCCTGGATCCGCGCGGTGGAGGCACCCCGGCCTGAACCCAGTGGGTCGCAGCATTCCGATTTAAGAAATCGCGCGAGCGGAGATCGTTCGTATCGGCAGATCTCGATCTTTAGAATGTTCGGCCCGGTGTACTTGATCTAGACAGTGCTCAACAAGATCAGCCGGAGGCACTTGCGCCGTTCATCCTGCGGGATGGCCGGCCGTGCGCCGGTGCGCGCAGGAAGGCCGCCTCCGCGCACGATCCCGCCCTCCACACCCTACCCTGGCTCGATCGAGCCGCCGCGAGCCAGAGTTCCGCCCGATGACGTTCCTGCGTTTCCTCGCCGCCCTGGGACTCGCCCTCTGCGCAGTCTCGGCCCGGGCCGAGAGCCTCAAGATCGGCACCGTCCCGGGCGCCTACAGCGACGCCGCCCACGTGGCGGCCCGGGAGGCCAAGGCCCAGGGCCTCGACGTCCAGGTCATCGAGTTCAGCGACTGGACGACGCCGAACGTCGCGCTGGATGCCGGCGACGTCGACGTGAACTTCTTCCAACACCGGCCCTTCATGGAGAACGCCGCGAAGCAGAAGGGCTACCAGTTCGCGATCGTGGGCCTCGGGATCCTGCAGAATATCGGCCTGTATTCCCTGAAGCATAAGAGCTTCGCCGAGATCCCGACGGGCGGCACGGTGGCGATCGCCAACGATCCCGTGAACCAGGGTCGCGCCCTGCTGCTGCTCCAGAAGGCCGGGCTGATCACGCTGAAAGACGGGGTCGGCTTCCTCGGCACCCTCGACGACATCACCGCGAACCCCAAGACACTGCGATTCACCGAGGTCGAGGGGCCGCAACTCGTCCGGATCACCCGCGACGTCGATCTCGCACAGGGCTACCCGCACTTCATCGTGGCGTCCGGCAGCTTCGACCCGACCAGCGGCCTGATCTACTCCGGCATCGAGGACAAGCTCTTCGCCGTGAGCTTCGTCACCAAGGCGTCCCGCAAGGACGACCCGGCCATCGCCAAGTTCGTCAAGCTGTTCCAGAACTCGGACGCCGTGAAGCAGCAGATCCGCAAGTCCTTCGCCGACAGCGACAAGCTGTACCTGCTGGCGTGGCAGAACTGATGGTCGGCCTCGTCTTCGACAGGCTGGGCGATCCGGGCGACCGGATCGCCGCCGGACCGCGGCGCCGGACCGCCGCACAGGCGACCGTGACGACCTCGCCCGGCCGGGCCGCCGGCACGGTGCGGTTCGAGGCGGTCTCCAAGACCTACCGGACCGCCGCCGGGCCGGTCCAGGCCCTCGACGGCGTCGATCTCGCCATCCCGGCCGGGGCGATCTTCGGCATCATCGGCCGCTCGGGAGCGGGCAAGTCGAGCCTGCTGCGCACCGTCAACCGGCTGGAGTCACCGAGTTCCGGCCGGGTGCTCGTCGACGGCGCGCCCATCGACGCCCTCGACACGGACGGCCTCGTGGCCCTGCGCCGCCGCATCGGCATGATCTTCCAGCACTTCAACCTGCTGGCGGCCAAGACCGTCCGGCAGAACGTGGCGCTGCCGCTGTCGGTGGCGGGAATCCCCAGGGCCGAGATCGGCCCCCGGGTCGCGGAGGCGCTGCGCCTCGTCGGGCTGGAGGACAAGGCCGACACCTACCCGTCCCGGCTCTCGGGCGGGCAGAAGCAGCGGGTCGGCATCGCCCGGGCGCTCGTGAGCAGCCCCGAGATCCTGCTCTGCGACGAGGCGACCTCCGCCCTCGACCCGGAGACGACGCTGGCAATCCTCGACCTGTTGCGGGACATCAACCGCCGGCTCGGGATCACCGTCATCCTGATCACCCACGAGATGAGCGTGATCCGCGAGATCTGCAGCGACGTGGTGGTGCTGGAGGGAGGTCGCGTGGTCGAGACCGGGCCGGTCTGGCGCGTGTTCGGGGCGCCCGAGCACCCGACGACGCGGGCGCTCCTCGAGCCGCTCACCCGCGGCCTGCCGGCGGATCTGGCGGCCCGGCTGCAGCCCCACCCCGTGCCCGGCGGGTCCGCGATCCTGCGGATCACCTGTGCCGGGCAGGGCGCGCCCGACCTCACGGGCCTCGCGGCGGCCGCGGGGGCGCCGGTGCGATTGCTTCAGGCCGGCATCGAGCGGATCCAGGGCCACGCGGTCGGCCGGATGCTGGTCGCCGTGCCGGGGACGGATCCGGACGTGGCGGAGCGGCTGCGGGCGCTCGGCGGGGAGGTCGAGCGGCTTGGCTATGTCGGCCCGGACTTCGAGGCGGCGTGAGGCCGCCGGTGAGCCGCTGTAACCGACCCCAACCCGGAGCCCCGCCATGACCCCGCAGATGATCGACCGCCTCTGGCAGGCCTCCCTGGACACGCTGTTCATGGTCGGCATCTCGGCCGGGATCGCGGTGCTGGCCGGCATCCCGCTGGCGCTGTTCCTCGTCACCTCCGGGCCCGGCGGCATCTTCCCGGCACCGCGGGCCAACCGGGTGGTCGGCACCCTGGTCAACGGCTTCCGCGCCGTGCCCTTCATCGTGCTGCTGGTGGCGCTGATCCCGTTCACCCGGCTGGTCGCCGGCACCACCATCGGCGTCTGGGCGGCGATCGTGCCCCTCTCGGTGAGCGCCACCCCGTTCTTCGCCCGGATCGCCGAGGTCTCGCTCCGGGAGGTGGATGCCGGCCTGATCGAGGCGGCGCAATCCATCGGCTGCCGGCGCCGGCACATCCTCGCCCACGTGCTCCTGCCCGAGGCGCTGCCCGGCATCGTCGGCGGCTTCACCATCACGGTGGTGTCGATGATCGGCGCCTCCGCGATGGCGGGCGCGGTGGGCGCGGGCGGGCTCGGCGACGTTGCCATCCGGTACGGCTATCAGCGCTTCGACACCACCGTGATGATGGTGGTGATCGCGATCCTGATCGCCCTGGTCTGCCTCGTGCAGCTCGTGGGCGACACCGCGGTGCGGCGGCTGCGCGCCCGCTGACGGATCCGCATCCCCAGGCGATCCGCCCTGATCCTGCGACCGGGAGGCCGCCACCATGACCCTGCACCTGGACGATTCGGCCTCCGAAACCACCGGAGCGACGCCGGCTGGAAGGAAGCAGATCCTGTTGAACGCCTTCAACATGACCTGCGTGGGCCACATCAACCACGGCCTCTGGACCCATCCGCGCGACCGCTCGTCGGACTACAACACGCTGTCCTACTGGACCGGGCAGGCGAAGCTCCTGGAGCGCGGGCTGTTCGACGGCCTGTTCATCGCCGACATCATCGGCGTCTACGACATCTACGGCGGCGGCATCGACGTCACCGCCCGGGAGGCCGTGCAGCTGCCCGTCAACGACCCGACGCTGATGATCTCCGCCATGGCGGCGGTGACCGAGCATCTCGGCTTCGGCGTGACCATCAACGTCCACCAGGAGGCACCCTACACCTTCGCCCGCCGCCTCTCGACCCTCGACCATCTGACCGGCGGTCGGATCGGCTGGAACGTCGTCACCGGCTATCTCGACAGCGCCCATCGCGGCCAGAGCGGCGGCGCTTTGCCGGCGCACGACCGACGCTACGACTACGCGGACGAGTATCTGGAGGTGCTCTACCGGCTCTGGGAGGGAAGCTGGGACGACGCGGCCGTGCGCCGCGACCGGGAGGCCCGGGTGTTCAGCGATCCGGCCCATATCCGGCCGGTGGTGCATCGGGGCGAGTTCTTCTCGGTCGCGGGCTATCACCTGTCGGAGCCGTCGCCGCAGCGGACGCCGGTCCTCTACCAGGCGGGCGCCTCGGGCCGCGGCCGCGCCTTCGCGGGCCGCCACGCGGAATGCGTGTTCATCTCCGCCCGCGATCCGGCCACCGCCCGCGACGCGGTTCGCGCCATCCGGTCCGAGGCGGTCGCGGCCGGCCGGAAGCCCGACGACGTGAAGGTCTTCGTCGGCCTCGCGGTCATTCCCGGACGGACGCGCGCCGAGGCCGAGGCGAAGCGGGACGAGTACCTGCGCTACGCCAGCCCGGAGGCGGGCCTCGCGCATTTCTCCTCCTCCACGGGGATCGACTTCGCCCGCTACGGGCTCGACGAGCCGATCCCCTACGCGCCGGGCAACGCGATCCAGTCGGCCACCGCGGCGGCGGCCAAGCGCGGGCTGACGAAGCGCGACCTCCTCGCCGAACTGCAGCTCGGCGGCCGCTACGCGGTGCTCACCGGCGACGCGGTCTCGATCGCCGACGAACTGCAGGCCTGGATCACGGATGGCGAGGTCGACGGGTTCAACCTCAGCCGGATCGTCGTGCCGGAGAGCTTTTCCGATTTCATCGACATCGTGATCCCGGAGCTTCAGGACCGCGGCCTCTACAAGACCGCCTATGCCGAGGGCTCCCTGCGGGCCAAACTCTTCCGCCGGGGCGACCGGCTGCCCGGGCGCCACCCGGCCGACACCTTCCGGCACCCGGCCGCCGCGCGGTGAGCCGCCGCCTCACAGACTCTCGATCCAGTTGCGCAGGAGCGCCCCCGGACCGTGGCCCGGACCGGCCTCCAGCCGGTGAGGCGCGTCGCTGGGGATGAAGCCGAAGCGGCGTTTGAACGCGCGCCGGAAGGTCCGCTCGTCCGAGAAGCCGACCGCGTAGGCGACCTGCGAGATCCGCAGCGGCCGCGCCGGCTCGTGCCGGGCGAGCATCCGCATCGCCGCCATGAGGCGCCGGTCGCGGATATAGGTGACGATGCCGTTCGGCGCGAACAGGCGATACAGCGTCGAGCGCGACAGTCCCAGCCGCGCGGCGATCACCGCCGGCGTCAGCTTCGGGTTGCCGAGTTCCGCCTCGACGAGGCGCCGGACCCGGATCCGGACGTCCTGATGCGGGAACGGGCGCTCGTCCGCCTGCCCGCGCAACCAGCTGGCGCAGAGCTGGGTGATCGCCGCCGAGGCCGACAGGGCCTCGCGCCGGTCCAGCAGGTCGCCGCAGGCGACCACGTTCGCCACGAAGGTGTGGACCAGACGCCCGAACGGGTCGCCGTCATGATCGAGGGGGCGGCCGTGCAGGGCGTCCGGGTGGCAGCCCTGCTGCTCAAGCAGGGAGCGGGGGATCAGGACGTTCGTGGCGTCCACCGGACCGGCCACGATGCGCACCGGCTGCGCGAGGTCGAAGACGATGCACTGCACCTCGGTGACGGGATGGACGCACCGCTCCGTCTCCACGCGGCTCTGCCCGCTGCGGTAGAACTGCAGCAGGATGTGGTCGAGGCCCTGCTGGGTGACCATCTCCCGCGACCGCACCAGCGTGTGGGCCGGCGCGATCACGTCGCCGACGATGAGATCGCCGAGATGGTAGCTGCGCATCGCGATCGGGCGCGTCAGATCGGTCTCGGGCCGGAAGCCGACCGCGAAGACCGGTGCCAGATGCTCCCGCCATGCCTGACCGAGCGCGTTCGGATCATCGGGTGGCTCGAAGCGCAGGCAGGCGATCCCGGCTCCCTGCGTCTCCTCGATCTCCGTTGAGGCCGGGGCGGAGCCGGACTTGTCAGAGGACATCTGCGAGGCCGTCACATGAGAACACGCGGCCGGCATCCGGCCGAAACGCCGATCGCGCGTTCCGGCCATCCCACGGGTGCCTGACGGTAAACTGGGAAGACGCAGGGATCATCCGGCATCGGAAATCGAGGGCCTGCAGATGGAGCGGAGACGAGCGGACATGGCAATCCGACTTTCGTCTTGACCCATACCTGCAAAGACGGTCCGATAGCCACGATCGCGTGGCATGAAAACCGTCCGCTGTTTTGATGCATCGCCCGGGAATCTTGCGTCTCAAGGACGTCGCCGGCCGTGCCAGATTCGCCCACGAATCCAGCCCGAGACGGCGGGGGCGAGATGCAGGGCTCAAGGCCCGAACGAGGCGCGAGACATCGCATCGCGGCCGGAAAAGCTGATCGTAGCCTGACTTCGGCCTTCAACGCGCGGGCTGCGAACCGTCGGCCTCGACGCTGCGCATGGGGCGGCGCCGGTCAATGCCACACGGAATTGGGGCCTCGCCGCATGGTTAATGTTTCACGTGAAACGTGGCCTTATCCGTCGGTCACGACGAGACACGGCCCGGTGCCGTGATCGAGCCGCTGTGTGATCCCCGGGCCTCTCAGGATGACGGGGTGGGTCGGAGGGTCGATCCGAGACTTCCGGATTTTATATCGTGTGTTGTCCCCTCGGTACGCAGCGGATCTGGAGCGCTGGCCATGGCAGCTCGATCTGCGCACGAATGGGTCTGCCACGTCACACCGCATCGTCACGCCGCATCATTGTTATCGATGCGCCCGGCTCATGCATGTGATTGACAGGTCGATGCCGGCCGAAGTCCTGACGATCGAAGTCCCTGGAGACTCTGTGTGGCCCTGAATTCCGCTCGGGACGCCCTGCACCTCGTCGTCGTTGGAGGTGGGTTCACCGGCGCGGCGCTCGCCATCCACGCGGTGCGGGCGGCGAACCGGCCGCTCGACATCACCGTGCTGGAGCCCCGGGCCGAACTCGGGCGCGGCATCGCCTACAGCACGCGGGATCCGAACCACCGCATCAACGTGCCGAGCGACCGCATGGACATCGCCGCTGCGGCATCGGGGGCGGCATCCGCATGGTTCCGGGCGCGCGGCCTCCTGAACGGCGCGGGGGAGGACGACAGCTATGTTCCCCGGGCGACCTACGGCGCCTATCTGGCTGACCTGGTCCGGCGAACCTGCGAGGCGGCCGGGGATCGGGTGCGCCTGCGCCATCGGCGGACGATCGCCACCGCGGTGATACCGCAGGACCGGGGCTGGCGGGTGGAGACCGGGACCGGCGCGGCGGTCGCGGCCGATCGCGTCGCGCTCTGCTTCGGCCACGGGCTTCCGGCCCCGCCGTGCCCCCTCGGCCCCGGCGTCGCCGCGAGCCGCGGCTTCATTCCGAACCCCTGGGCGGACGATGCCCTGGCGGCACTCGGTCCCGACGCCTCGGTCCTGATCGTCGGCACCGGCCTGACCATGGCCGACGCGGTGACGAGCCTGCGCGCCAACGGCCATCGCGGCCCGATCACCGCGCTGTCGCGGCGGGGCCTCCTGCCCCAGGCGCACGGCGTCTTCCTGACCACCCTCGACGTGCTGGGCGTCCGCCGTCCGGAGACGGCCCTGGAACTGCTGCGCCACCTCCGGCGACAGGCCGCGGCGGTCGATCCGGCCCTTGGCTGGCAGCCCGTCGTCGATTCCTTCCGCAAGGTCCTGCCGGATGTCTGGGCAACCCTGCCGCCCGGCGAGAAGCGCCGCCTCGTCCGGCATCTCCTGCCGTACTGGGAGGTGCACCGGTTCCGCATCGCGCCGCAGATCGCGGCCGGCCTCGCCCGGGCGCGGGCGGAGGGACATCTCATCGTCGCGCGGGCCGCGGTGACGGGGCTGCGGCTCTCCGGGGACGGGCGCCTCGCGGCCGAGCTGCGCCGGGGCGGCAGGCCGGAGCAGCGCCTGTTCGACGCGGTGGTGCTCTGCACCGGGCCGCAGCGCGACAGCGCGCGCAATCCGCTGGTGGCCGGCCTGTTCGCGGCCGGCACCGCACGGCGCGACGCGGCCGACCTAGGCCTCGCCGTCGATCGATGCAGCCGCGTGCTGGATGCGGCGGGAGCACGCCAACCCGGCCTCTACGCCTTCGGCCCGATGACCCGGGGCAGCTTCGGCGAGATGACCGGCGCCGCCGACATCGCCCACCACATCGAAGCCGTGGTCGGCGGGCTGCTCGCCCCGGTCCGGTAGCGGCGCCTCAGCCGAACAGGGCGCGCGCCACCGCCTGCGGATCGATCGGCTTCTGACAGAGGGCCACGGCCCCGTGGGGCGGTGGCACGGTGCCGGGATCGTAGCCGGTGGCGAACAGGAACGGCACGCCGCGCGCCTGCAGGGCGTCGGCGACGGGGTAGACGAGTTCATCCTGCAGGTTGATGTCGAGCACCGCCCCGTCGATCGTGTCCGTGCGGGCGATCAGCGTCAGCGCCTCGTCCACGCTGGGGACGGGGCCGATAACCTGGGCACCGCCCTCCTCGAACCAGCTCTTGAGATCGACGGCGATGAAGTAATCGTCCTCGACCAGCAGGACCCGCCTGCCGGTGAGGGAGTGGGCAGAAGCGGTCACGCGGTTCTCCCTGTGGCTTCTCCGTCGGGGAGGGGGAGGTTGATGGTGCAGTGGAGCGCAGTGTCGCTCAGCGCGTAGCGGGTCTTCGCCTTGAGCGCGTAGGGCAGGGCCCGCTCGATCAGTTCGCGCCCGTACCCGCCCTGCGTGACCGGGCTCTGGCCGTCCCGCGCGCGGACGAGGCCCTCTTCCACCCATTCCATGTGGAGCCGGCCGCCATCCTCCGCCCTGCAGGTCCGCCACGTCACGCTCAGGCGTCCGTGCGGCGTGGTCAGGGCGCCGTATTTGAGCGCGTTGGTCGCCAGCTCGTGCAGGGCGAGCGCGAAGGTCTGCACCGTCGCCTTGCGCAGGCGCACCACCGGCCCGTCGAGCCGGATCCGCGCCTCCAGGGCCGGGGCATCGAGGGCGGCGAGTTCGGTCTCGATCAGGGCCCGCAGCGTGATCGGCTCTTGATCCGAGCGCGACAGCAGACCCTGGACGCGCGAGAGCGCGGACAGCCGGTCGTTGAACTGCTCCTTGAAGCGCTCGCCCGGCCCGGTCACCGCCATCGTCTGCTTGGCGATGGCGCGGACGACGCCGAGGAGGTTGCGGGTGCGGTGCTGCAGCTCGGCGACCATGACCTGCTGCTGCTCCTGGAACTGGCGCAGGTCGTCGATGTCGGTGGACGTGCCGAGCCACTCGACGATCCGGCCCTGGCCGTCGCGCACCGCCGTGGCACGGGTCTGGAACCAGCGGTAGCGCTTCGCGCCGACGTTGCAGAGCCGGTGCTCGTACGAGAGGTGGCCGCTGACGGCCGCGTCCCGCCACGCCGCCTGGGCGGTCGCGACGTCATCGGGATGGACCGCCTCGAGCCAGCCCCAGCCGAGGCTCCCGCTGTCGCTCTGGCCGGTATAGGCGAGCCATTGCGGGCTCGACCAGATGCAGGTGCCGTCGATCGCGGCGCGCCAGACCAGTTGCGGGATGCCCTGGGTCAGTGTGCGGAACAGCGCCTCGCTCTCGCGCAGGCGCCGCTCGGCCAGCACCCGCTCGGTGCTCTCGACCACGATCGCGATGACGCCGGCGGGGCGCCCGGCCTCGTCGAAGACCGGCGAGTAATCGAGGTTCATCCAGACCGGCTCGGGCCGGCCGTAGCGATGGAGGGTGAGTTCCTGGTCGCGATAGGAGAGCGTTCCGCCGGCCAGCCCGACGCGCATCACGTGGTCGTTGAACGCGGCGACTTCCGGCCAGCCCTCGCGCACCTTGGAGCCGAGGAGTTGCGGATGTCGGCCGCCCGCGAAGCCCGAATAGGCATCGTTATAGATCATGATCCCGTCCGGCCCCCACAGCAGCACGATCGGCACCGGCGACAGCAGCAGCGTCCGCACCGCGAAGATCAGGCTCTGGGGCCAAGTGTGGATCGGGCCCAGGGGGGTCCGGCTCCAGTCGTAGGTGCGGACGAGATCGGACAGCTCGCCGCAGCCGCCGGGGAGGATCCAGGCCTCCCGCCCATGGAGGCCGGCGGTCTGATCGGCTGACGGGTCGAGCGCAGGACGGGCAGAGATGGCGGCGATCCCGCGGCAGGCATGAAGGCGCCGTGGGGGCACCGGCCGGACCGGCCGAGCCGCCGATCCGGCCGCGACGCTACTATACGGCGATTTCCCTGTGTAGGGTCCAGCGGCTCCGCGACGCCTGGATCAGGCCGCGGCCCTCTCGACGGCCTCGGCGAGGCGGCTCGCGGCCTCGTCGCCCTTGTAGATCTCGTCCACCGCCTGCTTGAGCCTGGACGCGTCCTCCGTGCGGCCGAGGGCCTTGGCGTAGGCGGCCGCCGAACCGAATCCGGCCAGGCCGTAATGCGACATGCGCTGGTACTGCGCGATGATCGCCACGTCGCGCAGCTTGCCGTCGCCTGGGGCTTCCTTGACGCCGTGCTTCAAGGCCTCGGCCACGAGGCCCTCCATGCCCTTGCAATGCTCGGGCTTGGTCTCGCCGCCATTGGCCTGGATCAGGCTCTTCAGCACGTCGGTGTGCTTCTGGATCCCGCCCACCGCGTGATCCAGCATCTGCTTCAGCTTGGCGTCGCTGACCTGACCGCCGAGCTGTTGCACGGCCCTCACCATCTGATCGTTGGCCGACCAGAGATCCTGCATCTCGTCGAGGTAGATCTCTTTCAGGCTGCCGGGTGCCGACATCGATGCCTCCTGATGGGTTGCCGATGCCCGGTGAACCCCGGTCGGGAAGCGGTGTTCCGGGACGCGTCCGGGGGCGCCGTCAGGCGCCGCGATAGCCCCAGGCGCCATTGCCGGACGGGCTCTCGTGCCGGGGCTGCGCGCCGGTCGTGGTGTCGAAGGCGCCCATGTCGCCGGGTTCGGACTGGCCCGGCGAGCGGGCTCCCTGCGCCCGCTTCGCCACCGGCTCCGGCGGATAGGGGCGGCCACCCGGGGGATCCTCGGCAAGGGTCTCGCGGGCGGGACCCGGGTCGGATTCGGGCATCGCGGCCTCTTGGTCGTGGGACGGTCGTTCTGGGGAAGGCTCCGCGGCCGACCCGGTTCCGGCTCCCGGCACGATGCCCCGGCCCGCCGTTCCCGCATCGTCCATTCCCGAGCGCCGGCGCCCTTCCTTGCGGCCTGAAACTCTAGCCGTTCTCCGGGAAGCGCCGGGCGAACCAGTCCCGCAGGATCTGGCGCTCGTAATAGAGGCCGCCGGTGGAGAAGCGCGGGTTGGACGTCAGCAGGAAGTTGATGTCGGTGACCGTATCCTCGCCCTGCGCGACGATACGGCCGCCACGGCGCAGGGTGTAGGCGAGGCGGATCCGCGGCGGCGTCGCGTCGGTCACCACCCTGAGGCCCGTCGGCGTCGAGAAACCCGGGCGGTCGAAACCCGCGAGGTCGACGTCGAGGACGGTGATGTCGAGCCGCTCCCCGGGCCGGAGGCGGGCGTTGCCGAGATCCTGGAAGATCCGGGTCAGCTCCGCCAGGGTGACCCGGAGCGGCAGCCCGGATCCGAACCGGTTCTCGGCATCGGTGAAGCGCTCCGGTGCGGCATAGCGCACTTGCACGTCCGCCAGCGCCGGCCCGGCGCTCAGCAACGCCGCGAGGGTGAGACCGGCCCAGGCACCGGAAGCGCGCGTCTTCATCCCGAACCTCGTCCCGCCTGTGCCGATCGCGGCGGCCGGGCCGGGCACCGCTCGTCGGTGAGAACCGCCTGATGCCTCCGCCGTTTCCGCATTCCGGTCAGCCGCGGCCTGCGACGCGATGGCCGCGGGGGCGTTCATAGTCTCGCCGTGTTCCGGGCGCCACGTGGCGACTTCAGCCCGGAAGGGCCCCCAGTTCTGGGAGAACGACGGCATGATGAACTCTGTCCTGGCCCTGCTCACGGTCGTCGTGGTCCTGGCGGTCACCGCGCTGATCAAGCTGCCGCTCCTGCCGTTCCGGCTCATCGGCCGCCTCGTGCGGAGCCGTCCGGCCGCCGCCTGACCGGACGGGTCACGGCGCCGCGTCGATGGTGAAGGCCATCCCGCGGCCCGGACCGTGGTCGGAATAATCGACGAGCGCCAAGCCGCGCTCGGCCAGCGTCGCCGCGACGGTCTCCCGCTCCTTGCGCACCATCTGGCCAACCGCGAGGGGCGTCAGCCGCGGGCTCGCCCGGCGCAGCTGATCGACCGCGATGCTGGCTGGCACGCCCTCGCCCTCGGCGATCCGCGCGAGGGCGAGGCCCAGATCCCGGGCCTTCGTCTCGGCAGCCGTCTTCGGCTTGAAACCCATCCTGCTTCTCCTTCTCTCCGGTCCGAGTCTCTCCGGTCCAGGTCTCTCAGACCCAAGAGCCGGTCCCGCTCACGCGGCCCGGGCGTCGACGTTCACGTCCGGAAAGGCCTTGATCCAGACCCGCCGTCCGCGCGCGTCGTAGACCTCGACCTGCCAGCCGGACCAATCGAACCGCTCCACGACCCGCTCCATCAGGGCGAGCGCCACCCGCTCGGCGTGGACCCGCATCTGCGCCGCGTTCGGCAGCCGACTGCCCCTCAGGTCGGTCACCAGCTCGTGGCCGTCCGTGCAGTGGAAGCGGTAAAGCCGCATCGGCATTGACGTTTCCTCGATCAATCCACAGCGCTCCACCGCGATCCGAAAACGCGTCGCTCCGCCGGTTGAACTACCCGGGCCAATGCGCTTTGTTCATGAAATGTTCTAATCGGATTCGAGCCGCGATGCACGCAGATCCCGATGATGCGCCTGTGGAGATTCGTCTCAGGGAGGCCGAGCTGATCGCCGGCGCTTACCATCGGGCGGCGCGGGGCAATGTCTGGGGGGCCCTGGTGGCGGCCATCGCGGACGCACTCGCCGACCTCGACGAGGCGGAGCGCTGCATCGCGCGGCAGGGCGCGTTGGTCTCGCGCGGCTATGCCCGCGGGCGAACGGGCGCGCGCGGGTCTGTCCTAACCCCGCACCTGGATCGGCGGTGACGGCGGTTCGGGCGCGTCGGAGGCTCTCGTTCCGCTGCGGCGCGCATCCGCCGTCCGTCATCCCGGCGCGGCCCCGGGGGGCCGGCCGGGACAGGAAGACCGTTCAGGCGGCCCGGCCCTTGCGCTCGCGCTCGGCCATGGCGCCGGGCTGTCCGAGGCCGATGGCCTTGGCGAGGGCGGAGCGCTGCTCGGCGTAGCTGGGGGCGACCATCGGGTAG
>NZ_JBKFBO010000115.1:0-3963 GCF_053346215.1 Methylobacterium sp. A49B | reverse complement strand
TCGATCCCCACAGGCCCGCCCCCGAACGAGCGCGCGATCAGACCCAGGTACTTGCGGTCCATCACGTCGAGCCCCGCCCCGTCCACGTCGAGCAGTTGCAGCGCCCGGTCGGCGATCGCCCGCGTCACCGTCTCGGCCTCCGCCACGACCGCGAAGTCCCGCACCCGCCGCAGCAGGCGCCCCGCGATCCGCGGCGTGCCCCGCGCCCGCCGCGCGATCTCGTTGGCCCCCTCCGCCGACATCCCCAAGCCCAGAACCCGCGCGCCCCGCGCCACGATCTGCTCCAGCTCGTCGATCTCATAGAACTCCAGCCGGATCGGGATGCCGAACCGGTCGCGCAGCGGCGTGGTCAAGAGACCCGCCCGCGTCGTGGCGCCCACCAGCGTGAACTTGGGCAGCTCGATCTTGACCGAGCGCGCCGCCGGGCCCTCGCCGATGATCAGGTCGAGCTGGTAGTCCTCCATGGCCGGATAGAGGATCTCCTCCACCGCCGGGTTGAGCCGGTGGATCTCGTCGATGAACAGGACGTCGCGCTCCTCCAGGTTGGTCAGCTGCGCGGCCAGGTCCCCGGCCTTGGCGATCACCGGACCGGAGGTGGAGCGGAAGTTCACGCCCAGTTCGCGCGCCACGATCTGGGCCAGCGTGGTCTTGCCCAGGCCCGGCGGGCCGACAAACAGCACGTGGTCGAGCGCCTGCCCGGTCTTGCGCGCCGCCTCGATGAAGATCTGCATGTTCGCCCGCGCCGCCCGCTGACCGATGAACTCGGACAGGCTCAGCGGACGGATCGTCTGATCAACGTCCTCGGCGCGCTTCTCCGGCGTCAGAAGCGCGTTGGTCGGAGGCTTCGGCTTGCTCATGAACCCTTGCTTCGTGGACCGGATCTCGCAGCCCTGATCGGGGACGATGCCGGAGCGTCGGGGGTCCCGATATCCGGTTTTGTTCCTCCTTACTCGCGAAAACCGGGAAGTCTAAGCGCCGTCGGGGGCGGTGTGGGTGGGCACACCGTGCAACGCCCACGATGAAACCGAATCGGCGGGCCGTGCATTCATGGAACGACCCCCGAAGCATGGCCGCAGAGCGCTTCCCCCACATGATGATCCGTCTGAAAGCTGCTGGCTTGGCCGGCGCGGCTGTTCTTGTCGCCGCATTCGCAGCCCAGGCGGCGAGCGATCCCGGCGAGACCAAGGTCGCGGAGGCCGGCACGCAGGTCCACCCCGCCTCGGCCGACCGGGACGACGATGCCACATGCAGCCGCGCGCGACGCCGCCTCTGGATCGAGGGAGAGGGCTGGGTGGTTCGGCGGATCACCACCTGCCGCTGATCGCCGAACGCTCGCAGGGCGATCCCGCGACGCATCTGCTGGGTATGGTAGGGGGTTTACGCAATCTCCGCGTCTGGAGGAGCGGAACGGCGGGTGCTCCGCTCCGTTCCCAATCATTCCGCCCCAGCCCCCCGCGCGACCCGGTCGCGCCGACGCGCATCGGAGCCGGTCCCATGGCGACCCGGACCATCCTGACTTTACTCGCCCTCGTCGCGGCGATGCCGGCCTCGGCGCAAACCTTTCATAGACCCTTCCCGTACGGCCCCGTTTACGCGGGCAGCGACGGCTTCGCCGGCGACTTCGTGCGCGGAACCTACATCGGCGCCCCGCTGACCAGGGTGCCCCGGCCAACCGAGATCGTCCCGTCCCCCTGGAGCTACGGGACCTACGGCGTTCCCACCGTCACGGGGATCGCGGCCCCGCCCGCGGCGCAGCCGACGCTCACCGTCATCAACGGCGCCCCCGCGACCGGCCGCCGGCGCGTAGGCGCCGCGGAGGATGGGCCGCCGGCCGGCCCGCAGATCGTCACGGTGCGGGTTCCCCGGCGGTGAGCCCCGCAAACCACGCGGCGTAGGGCGTATGGCGCGCCAGCTTGCGGTTGAGGTCGGGCGCGCCGTCGCTCCACCAGACGGGACCCCGCTCACCGAGGGCGACCTTGGCCGCATCCACTTCGGCGCGGGCGGCCGCCAGGGCGGCACCGGCCTCCGGATCGCTTTGCCGCTCCGCGCGCTTGGCGGCCTGGACGGCGCGGCGTGCCGTCATCAGCCGGGCGACCAGGGCCTCGCGACGCTCCGGCGGAAGCGCGGGATTGGCGGTTCGCCACAGGCGGCCGCGAACGACGATGTAGCGCCCGTCCGGTGTGGTTAAGGCCGCGGTCATATTGGAATCCATCCCGTTTGGGGTGAGTTAAGTCTTCTGGCCTAGACCGCGGATATCGTGTTCGGACCGCGCCATGCAGATCGTCATCGTCGATTCGAGCCGCGTCGTGCTCCAGATCATCTCCTCGCTGATCGAACCGCGGGGTCATGCGGTTCATCCCTTCACCGATTCCGCGCAGGCGCTCGAATTTCTCGCCGCGACACCCGCCGTGCGGGTCCTCATCACGAGCCTGGAGGTGCGGCCGCTGTCCGGGCTCGAACTCTGCTGGTCCGCCCGCCTGCTGGCCGAAGAGCGCCGACCGCTGCACGTCATCACCATGTCGTCCGCCCGGAACGTCCGGATCCTGGCCGAAGCCCTCGACAGCGGCGCCGACGACTTCATCGAGAAGCCCCCGAGCGCCGAGGAACTGAACGCCCGGCTGCGCGCGGCCGAGCGCCTGACGACCATGCAGGAGGAACTGATCCGCCTCGCCGAGACGGACCCCCTCACCGGCTCCTATAACCGGCGCGCGTTCTTCAACCGGGCGCGCCAAGCGGCCGAACAGCACCGGCGTCCGGGAGGGATCTCGGCGATCCTCCTCGACATCGATCATTTCAAACGGATCAACGACGAGCATGGGCACGATGTCGGCGACGTGGCGATCAAGGCGGTCGCCGACCTGATCGCCGAGGATGGGATCGCCGGCCGGCTGGGCGGCGAGGAGTTCGCCGTCGTCCTGCCCGGCTGCTGCCTCGTGGAGGCAAGCGCGCGGGCCGAGCGACTGCGCGCCGCCACCCAGAACCGGCGCATCCGCGGCGCCCACGGCACGATCCGGCTGACCTGCAGCTTCGGGGTCAGCACTTGGACCGATGGAGACAGCATCGAGGCCCTGATCAAGCGGGCCGACTTGGCGCTGTACGCAGCGAAGAGCGGCGGACGCAATCGTGTCGTCCCTTATCCGGCCGACGCCCTCGCGGTCGCGAGCTGAGACATCACCATTGCCCCAGAACGGTACGGCCACGTTGGGCAACCGACGGCGCTGTCCCAGATCGGACCGTCGATCAGGTCAGTATCTGCAAGATTGCACCGAATCCGCTGGCATCAAGCTTAATATTCGCCGAACTGCGCTGGAACGAATCTTGGAACTTCGACTTCGAGCCCGGCCATTTGTATCAAGCCGGGAGAGAGAGGTGCGAGGTCATGAGTACGGCCGTTGGCGTCCTGATCCTTGATGAACCGCAGGACCTGAGCGCGACTGTTCGCGCGACACTGGAGCACATGCCCGAGCTCCACACGATCGGCGAGGCGGATCTGGATCGGGCGAACACCGACACGACCGTCGCGCTGATCTTCCTCGACGAGATCCGGCTTGCCGACGGGATCGCCCGCATCGTCGGCCTGAAGGAGCGTCAGCCCAACCTGCGCACGCTGGTGGCCTTCGGCGCGCTCGCGGCGGATGACCTGCGCGCGCTGCTGGCTGCGGGCGTCGACGCGTTCGTGGCGCGCTCGAAGTCGCCCCGGGAACTCGGCGCCGCGCTGCTGGCGCTCGCGGAGGGCTCGGACTGCCTGACACCGCCGGAGCAGCCCGATGCGGCGGCGAGCGAGGCGGCCGACAGCCTGGGCCTCACGCCCCGCGAGGCCGAGGTGCTGCGCTTCCTCAGCTCCGGCTTCAGCAACAAGGAGGTCGCCCGGCGGCTGGCGCTGAGCGTGCGCACCGTCGAGACCCACCGGCTCAACCTGCGCCGCAAGACCCAGACGGGCCGCCTCAAGGATCTGGTCTCGCT